>JBBPZK010000038.1:0-2307 GCA_038199155.1 Rubrobacterales bacterium
AGGTCAGCGTCTGGTCGAACCACCCGGCGTTCGCTATGGCGATGAGGAAGTTGGTGAGGGAGAAGGCCGCGAGCCCGAGAGGTGCAAGGTCGGCTATCGGCGTCGCCGGAGGCGCCT
The DNA here is from genome assembly GCA_038199155.1 of Rubrobacterales bacterium. Taxonomy (GTDB): domain Bacteria; phylum Actinomycetota; class Rubrobacteria; order Rubrobacterales; family Rubrobacteraceae; genus JBBPZK01. Next base: position 118 of record JBBPZK010000038.1, read on the forward strand.
CGGACTCACCCCTGGTCTCGTCCTTCTCATCCTGTATGATCCGGCGCACGTGCTCGATGTCCGTCTGTTGCAAATTACTTCCGTACTGCCCCCGCGGGCCGCTTGTCTCCGACATGAGTAACTCCTCCTATTCTCAGCCTCATCTTTTCCTATCGCGAGGTGGCCGCCGCTTCCTCTTCGGCCAGAACCCGCCGCAGGAGCTTGCCCACGGTGCTCTTGGGAAGCTCGCTACGGAACTCGACCATTTTCGGCGCTTTGTACGGCGCGAGCCGTTCGCGGCAGAAGGAGACGATCTCCTCCCCGGTGAGGTCGCTCCCGCGCTCCTTGACGACGAAAGCCTTGACCGTCTCGCCCCGGTAGGGGTCCGGGACGCCCACCGCGACAGCTTCAGAGACGCCGGGGCACTCGTAGAGGACCTCTTCGATCTCCCGCGGGTAGACGTTGTAGCCGCCGGCCACGATCATGTCCTTCTTCCTGTCGACGATGTAGAAGTAGCCGTCCTCGTCCGTGCGGGCGAGGTCTCCGGTGTAGAGCCACCCCCCGCGCAGGGCTTTTGCCGTCTCCCCGGGCATGCTCCAATAGCCCTTCATCACCTGCGGCCCTTTGATGACGAGCTCGCCCGTCTCCCCGGAGGGCATCTCCCGCTCGCCGCTCCCGGAATCGACTATCTTCGCGTCCGTACCCGGAAGCGGGATGCCGATGGACCCCTCGCGCCCCTCGCCCAGAAACCGCGAGTTGGCGTGGGTAGTCGGCGAAGCCTCGGAGAGCCCGTATCCCTCCAGGAGAGAAACTCCAACCTTCTCCTGGAAGGAGCGCTTGAGGTTTACCGGCAGCGGGGCCCCGCCGGAGTTGAAGAAGCGGATCCCACCGAAGCCGCACTCCTTGAGGTCCTCTCCGCCGCCCGCAAGCCCCGCGAACATGGTCGGGACCCCGGCGAAAAACGCGGGCCGCTCGCGCCTGACCAGCCGTATCACCTCCTGCGCGTCGAAGCTCGGCACCAGAAGCTGGTCTGCCCCGGTCCCTAGCCCGAAGAGCATGACGCACGTGAGCCCGTAGACGTGGAAGAAAGGCAGTACCGCCACGACCTTCTCTCCGGCAAATTCCCCAGGGTCTTGCACGGAGATGGCCATGTTCTGCCGGACGTTGGCGACCAGGTTGCGGTGGGTGAGCATGGCTCCCTTTGAACGGCCCGTCGTCCCACCAGTGTACTGCAGCGCGGCCACGTCCTCGGCAGGGTCTATCTCCGCCTCCGGCGCGGCCGGATACTCCTCATCCAGAAGCTCGTCGAGGTAGCGGTCGCCGTCCTCGAGTCCGGGGCGCTCCCGCAGACTCGCCACGATCACATCCTTAACCTCCGCATTCTCCCTTACGGCCCTCAACCTGGAGTATGCCCCGTCATAGAGGATGATGGTCCGTGCGCCGGAGTCCTTGAGGAGGTGCTCCAGCTCGCGCTCCACATACATCGGGTTGAGCTGGACGACGACGGCCCCGAGCCGCATCGCCGCGAAGAAGCTCGCGACGTACTGCGGACAGTTGGGCAACATCAGGGCGATCCGGTCTCCCTCTCTCACCCCGTTTGCAGAGAGCGCGGAGGCCAACCTTTCCGCCATCTCCCGCAGTTCGGAGAACGTGATCCTCTCTCCGCTAAAGGTGAGAGCGACCCTGCTCCCGTGTTCCTCCACAGCCTGCTCTAAGAACCTCCACAGAGAAATCCCCGGGATCTCGAAACCCTCCGGTACGTGCCCCCGATACAGCCTGAGCCAGGGCCTCTCACTCATATACTCTCTTTACCCCAGGCAAAGTACCGGACCCGCCACCATTACCCGGCGCATCCCACCATAAGCCGCGTGCATGACAAAGCTCTCCCCCAAACCGTTCGGCTCGCGTAATCACCGCCGAACCATTAACCAGAGTTCCATCTCCGGGAGGTTCAAGCTCCATACTCTTAGCCCCCATCTCGGTCTATCCTTTCGCCGCTAACAGGTTAGCGCCCCCAAGCTAGCTTATCCACAATAGCCGAGAGGATGCGTCCCGTCAAGCGATGCTTCCCTGGTGATTACCCACAACTTATCTGAAGGCCCCATGCGGAAACGGACAGGTAGCGAGATGAGTCAATGTCGTCGCCGTCTGCCATACGAGGTATGACCGAGATACGGGTTCACCCGGACTTTTGGTGCAGCAAATCTCCAT
>JBBPZK010000039.1:0-15273 GCA_038199155.1 Rubrobacterales bacterium
TCCAGCCGGATAACGACCTACGTGGGATCTTTGGCCGCCGGGACATCTCCAACGGAACACGAACTCCTTATACTCTCGCCTACCTTGACCCCCTTACAGTAACTGTGTAGGATTCGTGAAAGCAAGGGAAAATGCCGGCGCCCGCCGGAGGAGGAGACGACATGGACGTAATGAGGGGTCTCGGAGAGAGTGGGGAGAGCGCCAACCGCAGGGGCATAGACAACCTTCTGCTCCACTTCACGCCTTTTGACGAAGACTGGTCTAAGCTGCCGGTCATAGTTTCGGGTGAGGGTTGTTACGTAACCGACGACGGCGGCAACAGCTATATAGACGGTCTCGGGGGGCTCTTTACTACGCAGGTCGGACACGGGCGGAGTGAGCTTGCGGAGGTCGCTGCCAGGCAGATGAAGGAGCTCGGGTTCTTCCCGAACTGGAGCTTTCAGCACCCGAGGAGTTTGGAGTTGGCGGCGAAGCTCTCAGAGATAGCGCCTGGGGATTTGAACGCTTCTTTCTTCGTGTCTTCGGGGTCTGAGGCCGTGGAGACGGTTATAAAGCTTGCCAGACAGTATCATAAGGCGAACGGCGAGCCTGGACGGTACAAGATCATCTCCAGGGACGTCGCCTATCACGGGACCACGATGGGCGCCCTTTCGGTTACGGGGTTGCCTTCTTTCAAGGCACCGTTTGAGCCGTTGCCGGGTGGGTTTTTCCACGTCAGGAATACTCAGCAGGACCCTGAGGGGGCGGCTGATGCGATAGAGCAGATGATAGAGGCTGAGGGTGCGGATCAGGTAGCGGCCGTCATCCTTGAGCCGGTACAGAACGCTGGAGGATGTCTGGTTCCGCCTCAGGACTACTGGAAGCGGGTACGCGAGATCTGCGACAGGCATGGGGTGTTGCTCGTCTCGGACGCGGTGATCTGCGCGTTTGGTAGGTTGGGTGAGTGGTTCGGGATAGAGCGTTTCGACGTGACGCCGGACATGAGCACTTTCGCAAAGGGGGTTACCAGCGGGTACTCGCCGATGGGTGGGGTGATGGTGTCGGAGGGTATACAGCAAACCCTGAGAGAGAACGCCCCGATGTTCTCCCACGGCTCGACCTTCGGGGGACATCCGGTATCCAGTGCGGTTGCTCTGGAGAACATAAATATCATCGAGCGAGAGAAGCTGCTTGAGAACGTCCATTCACTGGAGGGGCATTTCGGTGGGGAGCTAGAGAGGATGGCAGAGGAGCATCCCATCGTGAAGGAAGTGCGGGGGATGGGCTTTTTCTGGGCGGTCGAGTTGAGGCCGGAGCGTCCCGACGGCACGCCGCTGGATGGGGAAGAGTACAGGAAGTATTTCAAGGGTGTGCTCTCCCGCAAGTTGCTTGAAGGCGGCCTTATCTGCCGCTTCGACGACAAAGATGAGCCGGTCATCCAGTATTCCCCGGCGCTCGTGGCGGACAAAGAACTTCTCTCGAAGATCGCCGACATAACCGACGACGCCGTCGCCGAACTCGAACGTGAGCTTGGCTACCGGAGCTAAGGGTGGAGGAGTCCGGTAGCCGCAGCATCGTACCTGATGTGATCGTCGTCGGGGCGGGGCTCTCCGGCCTGACGGCGGCGCGCGAATTGGACCGCGCGGGTCTCGAAGCGCTGGTCCTCGAAGCCCGCGACCGCCCCGGCGGCCGCACGCAGGTCGCGGACGTAGAAGGCGTGACCGTGGACCTCGGCGGCGAGTGGGTGGACGAGGCGCACGCGGAGATCCGAGGCCTCATCGGAGACCTCGGCCTGAACCTCTACCCCTTCGAGCGCCGCAAGGAGAACGCCCGCTGGTACGTCGGCGGGCAGTTCACGAGCGAGATGCCGTTCTCCGGCAACGACGCGAAAGTCTACGAACGGATGAACGAAGCTCTGGTCGAAACCGCCTCCACCACGGACCCAGAAACGTACTGGCGGGATGCGCCTAAGGACGACGTCAGCATAGAGGACTGGCTCCGTAGCGAAGGGATGAGCGAAGGCGGAATACACGTGGTCGAAACGCTCACTTCGAGTTGCGGTTCGACCGTGCCGCTGGCGCGGATGTCGTTCTACTCCTACGCCGTCAAGGTCGCCACGCGAGGCGGCCCCGGCAAGGGAAACGAATATAGGGTCGAGGGAGGAGCAGGGAGCGTTGCGCTGGCGCTCGCCGCTGAGTTGGAAGGCCGGGTTTCTTACTCCTCGCCGGTCACGGAGGTCCGGCAGAGCGATAGTGGCGTCGAAGTAAGTTGGATGGACGGAGATGGTCATCGTTCGGCGCGGGCTAGGCGGGTGATCCTGGCGACTCCTTTCACCTGCTATCGCGGCATAAAATTCGACCCCGAGCCGCCGCCGGTCTTCCGCCGTATGATCTCCGGTTCCGTCTACGGCATGGTACGGAAGATGGCGTTTATCTTCGACACCAGGGTGGACGCCGCGAACTTCACCGTCACCGACACGCCGCTCGGATACTGCAGCGCGGCCCAGGACAACGGTTCCCGGAACGACTCCCGAGGCATCATCTCCTTCGCGGGAGGCGCTCCGCTGCTGCCGGAGTTAGGGTTCCCGGAGGAGGTTCGTAAACGCCGGGCGGTAGAGTTATTGAGAAGGCTGTACGACGTACCCGAGCCGGTGGCGGTAGTCGAGAAGGTCTGGCCCGACGAACATTGGACCCGCGGCAGCTACATGATCATGGCTCCAGGCAACGCGAGAGAATTCGGTGAGGAAATGGGCGGCTCTTTCGGCAACGCTCATCTCGCCGGGGCGGAAGGCTTCGCGGCTGCCCCGAGCTTTATGAACAGCGCTGTCAAGTCCGGGCTGCGGGCCGGACGGGCGGTAGCCGAGTCTTTGGAAGCTACGCGGGCTGAGACGAAGCTATGAAGACGTCGCGGGAAGCTAAGGCGGACGTGGTGGTGGTCGGCGCAGGGCTGGCCGGGCTGGCCGCAGCGCGCGAGCTGGACCGCGCGGGTCTCGAAGTGTTGGTGCTCGAAGCCCGCGACCGGGTCGGCGGCAGGACGTACAGCCGGTATGTTGGGGGCGTCTGCGTGGAGATGGGCGGGCAGTGGATCGGCCCGAAGCAACACCGGATAAGCAATCTCGCCAAATCACTCGGCGTCGAGACGTTCCCGACCCACATCTCCGGGCGGACCGTCTTCTGGGAAGGCGACAACCGCTCCGAGTACGAGGAGGAAGACGACGCGCCGCTGGCGGAACCTGAAGCGCTTTCGGAGATCGAGAGAGCGTTTCGGGAATTGGGCGAGCTGGCGGGAGGCGTCCCGGAGGAGCCGTGGGAGGCGAAGCGGGCCGCCGAGTGGGACGGGCAGACGCTTGAGACATGGAAGCTGCGGAACATGAAGAGTACCGGCGCGCGGTTCTACTTCGACCTCGCGGTAGAGTCGCTCTACGCCTGCGAGCCTCGCGACCTCTCGCTCCTCAGTGTGCTCGCGGATATCGCTTCCTCTGGTAGCTCGGATGGCCTCTTCGAGATAGAAGCTTCCGCCGAGGAGTACAGGTTTCTGGGCGGCGCACAGGAGGTCTCGGTTCGCCTGGCCGAAGAGTTGGGGGAGCGCGTGGTCCTGGAATCTCCGGTGCGCCAAATCTTCCAGGATGGGCGCGGCGTTCGGGTGGAGTCGGACCGGGTGGAGGTGAAAGCGGAGGCGGTGATCGTTACCGTGCCGCCGGCTTTGCGGGGGCGCATCGAGTACCGACCGGCGCTTTCGGCAATGCACGACGGTCTCTCACAGAAGATGCCGATGGGGGCGGTCATAAAGTGTCAAGCCGTCTACGAGACTCCGTTCTGGCGCGAGGCGGGTCTGAACGGCAGGGCGGAAAGCGACGCCGGTCCATGTAGAATCACCACGGACAACTCGCCCCCGGAAGGCGGAACGGGCGTCCTGACGGGCTTTATCCTCGGGGGCGACGCCCGCGAGTGGGGCCGTCGCCCCGCCGAGGAGCGAAGGCAGGCCGTCCTCGAATGCTTCGCCCGCTACTTCGGCGCGGAGGCGCTGAATGCGAGAGACTACACCGAATTGGACTGGTCGGAGGAAGTTTACTCACGCGGCGGCTACGCCGGGCTCGCGATCCCCGGCGCTTTGTTGGATCATGGTCCGGCGCTGCGGGAACCTTTCGGGCGCATCCACTGGGCGGGAGCGGAGACGGCGTCAGAGTGGACCGGCTACATGGACGGGGCCACAAGCTCCGGAGAGAGGGCGGCCGGAGAGGTGCTCGAAAGATTGAGGGCGAGAGAAAGACACGGGGCGGAGAGTATTACCCAAGTTACCCAGGGTTCTCAGGCATAGGAGGAGAGAGTGGAAGAGAGACACGTAACAGAGCGACCGCCCGCGGAAAAGGCGGCGACCGCGAGCGTGGCCGTCGAGCTAGCGGATGTGACCAAGCGCTTCGGGGACTTCGTGGCGGTGGACGACCTGACGCTGGACATCCAGGAGGGCGAGTTCTTCTCGCTTTTGGGTCCTTCCGGGTGCGGCAAGACGACCACGCTTCGTATGATCGCCGGTTTCGAGCGGGTGACGGAGGGGCGTATCTCCGTTGCCGGAGAACCGATGCAAAAAGTCCCTCCCTACCGCCGGCCCGTAAACACCGTCTTCCAGTCCTACGCCATCTTCCCCCACCTGAACGTCTTCGACAACGTCGCCTTCGGCCTGCGTCGGGCTAAGGTCTCGAAGGACGAGGTCCGTAAGCGGGTCGGCGAGGCTTGCGAGATGGTCCAACTAGAGGGCTTCGAGAAACGAAAGCCCGCCATGCTCTCCGGCGGCCAGCAGCAGCGGGTCGCGCTGGCGAGGGCTCTTATCAATCGCCCGAAGGTGCTGCTGCTGGATGAGCCTCTGGGGGCTCTGGACATGAAGCTCCGGAAGGAGTTGCAGATCGAACTGAGGAACTTGCAGATCGAGGTTGGGATCACGTTCATCTACGTCACCCACGATCAGGAAGAGGCGCTGACGATGAGCGACCGGATAGCCGTGATGAACGCCGGCAAGGTCCAGCAGGTCGCCGACCCCGCCACCCTCTACGAACGCCCCCGCAACCGCTTCGTCGCCGACTTTATCGGTCAGACGAACATCTTCTCCGGCACGGCGGAGTCGGTAAGTGGTGAGAAGGTGACGCTCCGGACACCCGGCGGGATGAAGGTCGAGGCTGTGACGCAGGAGGAGGCGGCGGTGGAAGTCGGGGCAGAAGTACACGCCGCCGTTAGACCCGAGAAGCTCCGGCTCGGCAGCGGGGGCGACAACGAGTGTACCGTGGAGGTAACGCAGGTAGTTTATCTGGGTTCGAGCACCCAATACATAACGAAGCTGCCCGGCGGCGAGAAGCTGGTGCTCTACCAGCAGAACGCCCACGACTCTACCGGCTCGGTGGTTGGAGAAGAGGTCCCGGTGACCTGGGACGCGGCAAACTGTCTGGTACTGGGAGGTTGATGGTGGATAGAGAGAAGAAGCTCACACGGAGTAAGTTCCTGAAGGTCATGGGTGGGGGCGCTTTAGCGGGCTCGACACTCTCGGTGTTGGCCGCCTGCCAGCCGAACACGAGCGCCCAGAGCAGCGGCGGCAACGGTGGAGGAGGCGGCAGTGACGGCGCCTCCAAGCAACTCAACTTGTACAACTGGTCGGACTACGTGGCGAAGAGCACCATCCCGAACTTCGAGAAAAAGTACAAAGTGAACGTCACCCAGGACTTCTTCTCCTCAAACGAGGAGCTGTTGGCGAAGCTCCAAGCCGGGGGCGTCGGCTACGACGTAATAGTGCCGAGCGACTACATGGTCGGTATCATGGCGAAGAGCGGGGTCATTCAGAAGCTCGATATGTCCAAGATCCCGAACTTCAAGAACGTCGGGCAGGAGTTCAAAAAGCCGCCTTACGACCCGAAAAACGAGTACAGCATCCCCTACCAGTGGGGAACGACGGGCATCCTCTACAACAAGAAAAAAGTCGGCAAGATAGAGACCTGGGACCCGATGTGGGACCCGAAGTACAAGGGCAAAATCGCCATGATAGACGATGTTCGGGAGACGCTCGGGGCGGCGCTCTACAGAAAAGGATACTCCGTGAACGCCACCGAAGACTCGAAGTTGAAGGTAGCGGAGAAAGAGCTGAAAAAGCAGAAGCCTTTGCTTCGGGGGTATTTCGATTCGACTCAGGTACGGCCGCTCGTGGTGAACGGGGATATCCTACTCGGCCACGTCTTCAGCGGGGATGGTTTCACAGCGGTCCTCGGCAACAAAGACCTCGACTACATCATCCCCAAGCCGGCGGCGACCCGCTGGACGGACAACATGGCGATTCCGAAGGGCGCGCCGCACGCGGATCTCGCCTACAAATTCATAAACTACATCCTGAGCGCCAAAGCCGGGGCGGCGCTCTCCAACTACACCTACTACGGAACCCCGAACGAGGCCGCGCTCCCGGGTATAGACAAGGAACTGACCAGCCTACCCACCTACTCCCCGCCGAAGAAGGTTTTCGATCGACTGGAGGTTATCCAGGACGTTGGAGAGACGACACGCAAGTACGAGCGGATCTTCACCGAAGTAAAGAGTTCTTAAGGTGGGAGAGAAAAAAGGTCGCGGCTGGAGTCTCGGGCTCGCGGGTCTACTCGCGCCGGCGGCGTTCTGGCTCGGTATCTTCTTCGTTATACCGCTGCTGTTCATCCTGGCCTACTCGTTCGGGACTAGCGGCGTGTACGGAGGAATAACGCTCGGCTTCAACCCCGGCAACTACTTAAAGGTCTTCGACCCGCTCTACCTGAAGATCGTCGGCCGCACGCTCCTCATAGCGACGCTCAACACGCTGCTTTGCCTGGCCCTGGGCTACCCTCTGGCGTACTTCATCGCCTTCAAGGGCAGGAAGTATCGCAACGTCCTGATACTAATGGTCATGATCCCATTCTGGACCAGCCTGCTCGTGAGGGCCTACGCCTGGGTGGTCATCCTCGGCGGCAACGGGCTCGCCAACAAGGCCTTGCAGTTCTTGCACCTGACGGACAAACCGCTCAACCTGATCTTCACGCCCCAGGCGGTAACGATGGGGCTAGTCTACTCGTATCTTCCGTTCATGATCCTACCGCTCTACGCCGCCCTCGAAAGATTCGACACCCGCCTCAAGGAAGCGGCCCAGGACCTCGGGGCGAGCCGGTGGCACACTTTCTGGCGGGTGACATTCCCGATCAGCATGCCGGGGGTCATAGCGGGGAGCATCCTCGTTTTCATACCATCGGCCGGGGAGTTCGTCATACCGGATTTGCTCGGTGGGTCGCGGACGGTGATGGTCGGAAACCTGATCCAACAACAGTTCCTAAACGCCCGCGATTGGGCCTTCGGGAGCGCGCTCTCGATCATCCTGGCGGTCCTCTTGATCGGGGCGATCATGTACTACGTCCGGCGCGTCGGCACCGACCAACTGGAAGGAGGATAAACCGTGGGAGACTCAAAAGGCGGTCCCCTCGCCAAGGGACTCGGCAACCTCTCGGACAGAGCGCTGCTCCTGTTCGCGGGCTTCGTCTACCTGTTCCTCTACGCACCTATCTTCGTGCTCGTGTTCTTCTCGTTCAACTCGTCCCGCAGCACCCAGACCTGGACCGGCTTCTCCCTGAAATGGTACGGAGCACTCCTCCAAGACCAGTCGGTGCTCAAGGCCTTCTACACCTCGCTCATAGTGGGTGTAAGCTCCACGGTCATTGCCACGGCGATCGGCACGTTCACGGCGCTCGCCCTGGTCCGCTACGGTTTCCGGGGCAAGGGTTTCACCGACTCAATCGTCTACGCGGCGACGGTCATGCCAGAGATAGTCGTCGGTGTGAGCCTGCTCGTCTTCTTCGTGGCCGCGAGCATACCGCTCGGCATCACCACCATCATCATCGCCCACGTCGCCTTCAACATCTCGTTCGTCACCATCGTCGTCCGGGCGCGGCTCTCGGGGATGGACCGATCCATCGAAGAAGCGGCCCAGGACCTCGGCGCGAACCCGTTCAATACCTTCCTTCGTGTCACACTGCCGCTCATACTTCCCGGTGTGGTGGCCGGGGCGCTTCTGGCGTTCACGCTCTCGTTCGACGACTTCGTGATTACGTTCTTCGTCGCGGGTGTGGGGTCGAGCACGCTGCCGTTGAAGATCTACTCGATGATCAAATTCGGCGTCAGCCCGGTTATCAACGCGCTCTCGACCGTGATCCTGGTCGCGACCGTACTCTTTATCTTCGGCGGCGGCCGTCTTTTCATCAAGAAGGAGGAAGGTTGACGAACGCCCGTCAGCTCCTCACCGGAGACCACGACGCCTGGCTGCCTCTCTGGCGCGGCTACAACGACTTCTACCGCAACGAGCCTACCGAAGAGGTCACAGAAACGACTTTCCGTCGCCTGTGCGAAGACTCGGACGGCTTTTTCGGGCTGATAGCGGAGAGCGACAGCTTAGTAGTCGGTCTGGCGCACGCCGTCTTCCATCCGGCGACGTGGACGACGAGGACTTACTGTTACCTGGAGGACCTGTTCGTCTCACAAGAGGGACGCGGCACGGGAGCGGGGCGCGCGCTCATCGAGGGTGTCTACGCCGAAGCCGACCGGAGGGATGCGGATCGCGTCTACTGGCACACCCAGCAGTACAACGCTCCTGCCCGCTCGCTGTACGATGCGGTCGGGCACGCAACCTCGTTCGTCGTCTACGAGAGGTAGGGAGATGACCGGAGACAGTAGCCTCGCCGTAATCAACCCGGCGACCGGAGAGAAGATAGGAGAAGTCACGTCGGCCACCCGTGAGAGCGTCGGTTCGGCGGTCGAAAAGGCTCGTCAGGGGTTCAGAGAATGGCGCGGGTTCGCCGGGCTGGACCGGGCGGGTATCTTTCACGGGGTCTCCCGCAGACTGATGGACCATCAGGACGAACTAGCCGAAACCATGACACTCGAAGGTGGCAAGCCCTTCGTCGAGAACCGGGACGAGGTCGAGTGGACGGCGGCCTGCTTCGACTACTACGGCGAGGTCGCCCGCGACTCGGTCGGCTATCTGCCTGCCCCCATCGAACCGCAGCAACTCGCGCTCGTCGTAAAAGAGCCGGTCGGCGTCGTGGCGTGCATCGTACCCTGGAACTATCCGCTGCTGCTCGCCGCCTGGAAAGTCGCCCCGGCCCTTGCCGCCGGTAACGCCGCGCTACTCAAACCCTCCGAGGAGACGCCTTTGGCGACGCTCCGGGTGGCGGAGCTTATAGGAGACCTCCTGCCGGAAGGCGTCTTGCAGGTCCTTTGCGGGGCCGGGGAGGTCGGGGAGATGCTGGTGCGGCATCCGGGTGTGGATATGGTGGCGTTCACCGGCAGTCAGGAGACGGGCCGGAAGGTGGGGATGACGGCGGCGGAACGCCTGATCCGGGCGAACCTCGAACTCGGCGGCAAGGACCCTTTCATAGTCTGCGACGACGTGGATATAGAGGTCGCGGCCCAGGGCGCGGTATGGGCCGCCTGCCTGAACGCTGGACAAGTCTGCACCTCGGCCGAGCGCTTCTACGTCATGAAAGAAGTTGCGGACGACTTTCTCGACGCCTCAAGGAGCTTCGTCAAGAGCCTGCACGTCGGCGACCCGATGGAAAAGTCTACTGACCTCGGGCCGCTCATCAACGGTCCAGGACGTGAGAAGGTAGAGCGGCACGTCGGTGACGCGCTGGACCGGGGCGCGAAGCTTGTGGCCGGCGGGGAGCGGTGGGGAGAGCGGGGCTTTTTCTACAAACCGACGATCCTGACGGGCGTGGAGGACTCGATGCGGGTGATGAGCGAGGAGACCTTCGGGCCGGTCTTGCCGGTCGTGGAAGTCGGGAGTCTGGATGAGGCTATAGAGCGAGCCAACTCGGTCCCGTTCGGGCTCGCGGCGAACGTTTACACGCGTGACTTGGAGAAGATGCTCAAGTGCATGCGGGAGCTAAGGGCCGGGACCGTTTGGATCAACGACCCGCTCACCGACAACGACGCTGCCCCGTTCGGCGGCCAGCGCGGCAGCGGTATCGGCCGCGAACTCGGACGCGAGGGCCTGGAAGCTTTCCAGGAGTCAAAGCACGTCCACATAGACCCGAAAGTGGAGAAGAAGGAGTGGTGGTATCCCTACGGCAAAGGCGAAGAACCGAAGCAGGAGACAACGTAACGTGGCAGCCCTGGGTGTTGCCACGGAGCGTGCGATCTTTGCTCAGGCAGACGAGCTCAAGCGCCTATCGGAAGCCGAGATAGCAGACCACGCATTACATTTGGGAGATTGCCGTCGGATCTGGTTGGTCGGGACGGGTACAAGTCAGCACGCGGCACGGTTGGGCGCTGCCATGCTACGGGAAGCGGGATTCGACGCGCTCCCCGCACCAGCTATGGATTTCGTCCATTTCTCGCCGAAACCCCGACGCGAGGACGGAGTCGTGCTCATCACGCATACAGCGGAGACAGCTTACGCTCTGAGTGCGCGATCAAAGGCCATCGAAGCGGGCGCAACGTTGGTATCCATAACTAAACAGGGCAGTGGATGGCCGGAAGCGGTAGAGACCGTACCGAAAGAAAGCTCGGAGACTTACACTTTGAGCTACACGGCTACCCTGCTTGTATTGGCAAAGATCGCAGCGGTCCTGGGAGCGCAGGCGAAGTTCCGCCACGGGATCGGCCGGGTAGTGTCGGCGGTGCGAGCAGCGTTGGAACGACCGGGTATGGAAAATATCCCACTGCCACGAAGGGCATTCGTACTGGCCGGCGTTGAACCCGCTGCGGTTACAGCATACGAGAGCGCTCTCAAGATACGAGAGGCATCTCGTCTAATAGCTGAGGGATACGATGCCGAGTATCTATTACATGGTTCAGCAGTACCGCTCGGCAAAGACGACGGGCTCTTGCTGCTACACACGCCCGGCGATCCGGACGGACTTTTAATAGCCGTTGGACGGGTTGCCGCAGCAGAAGGCATCGCCGTATCCATCGTTGAGGATCCAACCGACTTGCACCCATTGTTGGCTCAGATACCTCTTACGGTAAGGCTCCAGCTTCTCGCGCTTCGTTTCTCCAGGGAACGAGACCAGGATGCTGATGTTGCGATAACCGGAGCCTGGGCAGAAGATGACATAAGGGCTCTAGGAAGCCACGAATGATCGGGAAAGGAACGCACCTATGAACATGCCAGAACTGGTGGCGCCCGGCGTCTACCGCGTGGACGGTATCGGTATCTCCAACGCCATCAACATCCTGCTACTCGAAAACGACGACGGCTGGACGCTCGTAGACACCGGCGTAACGAGCAGCGCCAGGCGCATTCAGGACGCCCTCTCTACCCTCGGCTCGGGACCGGAAGACCTGAGACGCATTTTTATAACTCATCATCACAGCGACCATATCGGGGGGCTGCGCGGCGTGTTGGAGTGGGCGCCGCAGGCTGAAGTCGGGGCGTCAGGGGATGAGGCGGAGATCATCTCCGGCGTGCGTCCGCCGGATCCGCAGAGCAACCCGGTTTTGCGGTACATGGCACGCAACGCGGAAGTTCCGGGTGCGCCGGTCGGTAGGATCTTGAGCGAAGGAGACTACGTGTCGGGATTTCGGGTGATCTCCACTCCCGGACACACCCTCGGGCACGTCTCGCTCCTGCGGGATGAGGACGGACTTCTGTTTACCGCCGACGCCTTCGGTCAGTTCCCGGCCTTTCGTATGAAAGTCGGCGTTATGAAGGCTTTCTGCTCGGACCCGGCGTTGGCGAAACGCTCGGCCGAGAAGCTGCTCGGGGAGGACTTCTCAACCGCCCTCTTCTCCCACGGCGCCGCCCTGCGTTCGGGCGCCAAAGAGAGGCTGCGCGACGTTTTAGATAAGTGCCGTTACTGAGCGACACAAGGTCCGGGATGAGAGTTGCGGAACGCCCCATCGACTCCGCGGGGCTCGGCTTTCGGCGGTTGCGGGCCTCCGACTTGCCGCTCATATATCGTTGGCTCCACACGCCCCACGTCGCACGGTGGTGGTACCGGGACGTCGGTACTTACGAGGAGGTATCCGACCACTACTCCGCGTACATCGAGGGCCGTGAGCCGGTCGAACCGTACCTCATCCTCTGCGGAAAACAGCCCATCGGCTACATCCAGACGTACCGGGTCTCCGACGACGAAGAGTACGCGGATCTCGTAGGAATCACGGACTCCGCCGGGGTGGACCTTTTTATCGGGGAGGAAGGCTTGCTGTACGGAGGCCTCGGACCGCGCATCATCCGGCGCTTCCTCGAAGAGGTCGTCTTCACGGGCGAAGGCATCGAGGTCTGCGTGATAGATCCCGAACCGGAGAACAGGGCCGCCATCCGGGCCTACGAGAAAGCGGGGTTCTGGTACTTCAAGTCCGTGGACACCTCGGAAGGACCAGCTTACCTGATGAAGCTCACCAAGTCCGCTTTCCTGGCGAAAGATGAGTAAGTTCTCAAACGGCCGCCGCGGCACCGAGCCGCAGCCGCGCCCCGAGAGCGCTTGACACGGAATACGAGTCCGTCTAGCATGCCGGTTACTGTATAGGTGGAAGGAAACTGTAACGCTCCGGGAGACCGGAAGGAGGGAGTTATATGAGCGATACGTCTTCGCGGGGAAGGGGCCCCGACGGCGATTACAAGGTCTCCGGCGAGCCTGAGGTGGACGAGGACGCCCGGCAGTTAGAGGCGCTCGGGTACAAGTCGCTCTTCTCGCGGACGATGAGCTTGAGCGCAAACTTCTCGCTCGGCTTCACCTACCTCTCGCCGCTCGTGGGCGTTTATACGTTGTATGCGTTCGTGCTCGCCACGGGTGGGCCCGCGGCGGTGTGGACGTACCTGATCGCCATGGCAGGGCAGTTGATGGTAGCGCTCGTCCTGGCGGAGGTGGTCTCCCAGTATCCCATCGCCGGTGGTCCCTATCCGTGGGCGATGAGGCTGTGGGGCAGGCGTTATGCGTGGGTGACGGGATGGGTGTATGCCTGGGCGCTTCTCGTGACCATCGCCGGGGTCGCGTATGGGGCCGGACAGTTCGCCGCCGCGCTCTTTGGGGTGGAGGCGAGCCCCGGATGGGACATCGTGGTCGCGTTGGTACTCCTGGCGATCGCCGGTGGGATCAACTTCAGCGGCACCAAGAACCTCTCGCGCGCGGTAACGGCCGGGTTCGCAGCGGAGATTATCGGCGTTGCGGGTGTCGGTCTGTACCTGATCCTCTTCGCCCGCCACAACTCTTTCGGCGTGCTGTTCGACACCTTCGGGACGCAGGGAAGCGGCGGCTACCTCGGCCCGTTTTTGGCGGCGGGTCTCGGGGCGCTCTTCCTGTTCTTTGGGTTCGAGGCGTGCGGCGATTTGGCCGAGGAGGTGCCCAACGCCAGCCGTGACGTGCCTCGCGCGATGCAGCTCACTATCCTCGTCGGCGGTTCGATGGCTATATTGAGTTTGGTCGGGTTTACCCTCGCGGTGCCGAACATGGCCGCCGTCGTCTCCGGTAAAGTCGCGGACCCTATAAGCACGATCCTG
This sequence comes from Rubrobacterales bacterium, assembly GCA_038199155.1. Taxonomy (GTDB): domain Bacteria; phylum Actinomycetota; class Rubrobacteria; order Rubrobacterales; family Rubrobacteraceae; genus JBBPZK01. Next base: position 13,468 of record JBBPZK010000039.1, read on the forward strand.
AACGGGACCTTCGGCGTTGTCGGCTCCAAGATAGTGTTGGTCATCGCCCTGATCGCCTTCCTCTCGTGTACCCTAAGTTTGCAGGCGGCGGCGAGCCGCATGATCTACTCCTACGCCCGCGACCGAATGATCGCCGGGAGCAACTTCCTCGGCAACTTCTCCGAGCGCCTGCACATCCCACCGGGCGCGACCGTCGCCGCAGTGGTCATCCCGGTCCTGGTCGTCCTGGCGTTCGGGTTTTCTCCGAACGCCCTCACCTACATCGTCTCTTTCGCGGTCCTGGCGATCTACGTCGCCTTCCAACTGGTTGTGTTCGCCGCCCTGGTCGCCCGGCTACGCGGCTGGATTCCTGCCGGGAAGTGGACACTCGGCCGCTGGGGCCTGACAGTGAACGTCGCGGCATTCGTCTACGGTGTGGCGGGGGCCACAAACCTCGCCTATCCGAGGACGCCTGGCACGCCCTGGTACGTCAACTACAGCGTCCTGCTCGGCACCGGCATCGTGCTCGTCGTAGGGTTGGTTTATCTGGCTATCGGCCGGATGGCGGAGCGCGGAACCGTTCCAGCCGGAGACGCCATCCCGAGGCGTGAGAAAAGCAGCGTAGCGGAGTAGTGAAAGACTAAGCGAGACAAGTACAGTCGCGCCGGGTAGGATACCATCCGGCGCAGCGAGAAGGGAGAAGAGTATGGAAACAGAGACAAAACAGGTCAGGAACTTTATCGGTGGGGAGTACGTGGACACCGCCGACGGAGAAGGTTATGACCTCGTAAACCCGTCCACGGGGGAGACGTTCGCTACGGCGCCGGCCTCTCGCAAGGCTGACCTCGACAAGGCATTCGGGGCGGCTGAGAAAGCGTTCGAGACCTGGCGCTACACGACGCCTTCGGAGAGGCAACTCGCCCTGTTCAGGATCGCCGACGCCATAGAAGAGCGGGCGGAGGAGATGGTAAAAGCCGAGTCAGAGAACACCGGCAAGCCGATCGGGCTGACGATGGAAGAAGAGATCCCGATGGCTGTGGATCAGATCCGCTTTTTCGCCGGCGCCGCCCGGTGCCTGGAAGGAAAATCAGCCGGAGAGTACCTGGAAGGCTACACTTCGTTCATCCGACGCGAGCCTGTCGGCGTCTGCGCCCAGGTAACGCCCTGGAACTACCCGATGATGATGGCCGTCTGGAAATTCGCCCCCGCCATCGCCGCCGGCAACGCCATCGTCCTCAAACCGTCCGATACCACGCCGGTCACGACCGTAATGATGGCGGAGATCGCCGCCGAGTTCCTGCCCGACGGCGTCTTCAACGTCGTATGTGGGGATCGCGACACCGGCCGGCTCCTCGTCGAACATCCAACCCCCCAGATGGTCTCCATAACCGGCTCCATCCGGGCCGGCATGCAGGTCGCCGAAGCAGCAGCCGCCGACCTGAAGCGGACCCACCTGGAGCTGGGCGGCAAGGCTCCGGTCATAGTCTTCGACGACGCCGACATAGAAGCGGCCGCCGAAGCGATAGCGGTCGGCGGTTACTTCAACGCCGGACAGGACTGCACCGCCGCCACCCGAGTGCTCGCAGGACCGGGCATCTACGACGACTTCGTCTCTGCCCTCACCGAGCAGGCAAAGGCCACCAAAACCGGCGCCCCGGACGACGAGAACGTACTCTACGGCCCGCTCAACAACCCGACGCAACTGGAGCACGTCTCAGGCATGGTCGAGCGGCTCCCCAACCACGCCGAGGTCCTCGCCGGCGGGCAAAAGGCGGGGAACGGTTCGGGGTACTTCTACTCCCCCACCGTCGTCAGCGGGTTGCGCCA
>JBBPZK010000040.1:0-6903 GCA_038199155.1 Rubrobacterales bacterium
GCCCTTTCGACCGGTTTGGTTGGCCCAGTAGGCCATCACCATCGAGAGCGAGGTCGGGCTGCACCAGACCTCGCCGCCGTCTTTGTAGATCATCTGCGAACGAGCCGGCACGGAGAGGCTTCTACCCCATACGTTCTTATCCGCCGGTACGCCCGGCCACTCCCCGTTACGGTAAGAGTCTGAAGAGGTTACGAACAGCCCCCGAACCGTCGGGGTAACATCCCGCTTTTTGGTGTAGAGGGTGAGCCGGTAACGATAAGCGTCCGCGAATACGGGACCCACACTCTGGAGCGTATCGGTATAGACGCGCCAGCTACCGGATCTCTGCCCATCCGCGCTGTGCCGCTTTATGGTATCCGTTCTGGAAGACCAACTACCCATGTCCATCCAGCCGGTCCAACTACCCCCGGAACGGACCTGCAACTGGAGCTTCATCCAGGTCCCGGAAGGCGTGGAGGCGTTCCACGAAGGATTGAGGGTGTCGGCCCGCACCTGTGTCTTGTAGACCGGTGAGGTCAGAGACCCGCTGTATCCGGCTCGCTGCTGTCCAGCGAGCCTTACTACTCCCGAGCCGTCCGAGAGACTTCTTACTACTGCACCGTTCTTGTTGCCGCTGGATAGCGCCTTGTAGCTCGTGTACTTGTCGAAATGTATATATGGGGTGCTCGCGGCCTTGGCTGTTCCCGGTTCCGCGATTCCCAGCCCTAGCAATACCACCATCGCCAGGGTAAGACTTGCAAATATTACAGCTAGATATCTCACGTTCTCGATCCCTTCCTCACGGTGCGTTGGCATGTTATCGGCTGCTTTCCTCCGGAACTTTAGCGGTGAATTTGCGTTGCCGGAAGCTTTGCTGTACAAAGCTTCCGTGGAACGGTAGAAGCTGGAGGTGGTGTTCGACTGGTGGGTACCCTGGACATAGCAGTGATCGCCGACGACCTCACCGGGGCGGCTGACTGTGGAGTGCAGTTCGTCCGGGCCGGTTACAGAACGGCCGTGATCTTCTTCGATGGGGAAACAATGTCTGTTCCCGGAGAGGTGGACGCGGTGGTGGTGGACACTGACTCTCGCTCCCTCGACGCGGAGGCCGCGCGCGAACGGGTTCTTGCAGCGGGCGAAGCTTTGAGGGATGCCCGTATCTTCTACAAGAAGCTCGATTCCACCCTACGAGGACCAATAGCCGCGGAACTCGGCGCCGCCCTGGAGGCGAGCGGGCGTCCTCGCGCCGTGATCGCTCCGGCCTTCCCGAGCGCTGGACGCGCGACCCGGAGTGGCGTTCAATTCGTCCGGGGCGAGCCTGTCCACAAAACGGAGCTTGCCGAAGACCCGAACACACCCGTAACGGAGGGACACATCCCTTCGCTGTTGGACGGGCTCGGCCCCGTCACGGTCCTCGGGATCGGAGGCTCCGCAGACGGAGCGTCACGGGACGCCTGGATCGTCGCCGATGCGGAGACCGACGCGCACCTCGATGCCCTGGTGCACTCCGTCCCGGATCCGTCGGAAGTCTTGTGGGCGGGCTCCGCTGGCCTGGCTCTCGCCCTCGGCAACGCCTACCCTGGCCCGAACTCGGGAGGACCTCGCGGACGGCCTTCCCCGGTATCTTCCGTTCTCGTCGCGGTCGGGAGCGTTAGCGAGACGAGCCGCGAACAGCTTCGGCGGCTGGAGGACGAGCCGGATGTAGTGCACGTTCCACTCGACTCGCGCCTCTTCGCCGCGGACCCGGAACGCGCGGTCCGTGAGACGCTGGCGGCGGCCCGTGAGGCCCTGGAGGATGGAAATAGCGTGGCGATCTATTCCACAGACGAAAGGGCGTCGGGGTTGGCGGACCGTATATCCGGGGGGCTTGCGAAGGTCGTGGCGGGGCTTTCGGATGCCGGGCTTGTCCACGCCCTCGTGCTCACGGGAGGAGACACGGCGGTGAGGGTCTCGCGCGGGGTTGGGGCGCGTGGCATATTGATAGAGGATGAGTTGGAAGCGGGTGTGCCTATCGGGACCTTGATCTGCCCGAAACCGTATCCCGTCGTGACAAAGGCCGGAGGCTTCGGAACACCAGAGACTCTGCTGAACGCCCTGCGCGCCCTGAAAAGAGGGAGAGAGAAACCGTGATCGCCATAACCATGGGAGACCCCGCCGGAATCGGCCCCGAGATAATCGCCAAGACCTTCGCCGATGAAGGTTTCGAGCGCAGCCCGGCACTCGTCGTCGGCGACGCCGCTATCCTGGAGCGGGCTATAAAGCTATTGGACCTGAGACTCCGGATAAATACCATCTCGAAACCCGAGGAAGGTAGTTTCGAGCCGGGAACGATAGACCTTATCCCCGCGAGCGAACTGCCGGACGACCTTCCATTCGGGGAGCTAGACGCCCGCGCCGGAGACGCCGCTTTCCAGTACGTCCGGCGCTCCGTGGAGCTCGCCCTTGAAGGTAGCGTCCAGGCCATAGCGACCGCCCCCTTGAACAAGGAGGCGATGCACCTCGGCGGTCACAAGTATCCCGGTCACACCGAGATACTCGCCGACCTGACCGGCACGAAGGACTACGCGATGATGCTCGTCGCCGAGGACTTGCGCGTCATTCACGTCAGCACCCACGTCGCCTTGCGGGAAGCCATCGAGCGCGTGCAGCCGGAGAGAGAACTGGCGGTAATCCACCTGGCCGATGCCACGCTCCGCAAACTCGGCATAGAGAACCCCCGAATCGCCGTCGCCGGCCTCAACCCGCACGCCGGCGAGAATGGCCTGTTCGGGACCGAGGACGCAGAAAAGATAAGGCCGGCGGTCGAACGTGCCGAGGAAGAGGGAATAGACGCGAGCGGTCCGCACCCGCCGGATACAGTGTTCGCGCGAGCCAAGAAAGGAGAGTTCGACATCGTGGTTGTACAGTACCACGACCAGGGCCACGTCCCGATAAAGCTCCTCGGCTTCGAGACCGGCGTGAACGTCACGGTCGGGTTGCCGTTCTTCCGAACCAGCGTCGACCACGGCACCGCCTTCGACATCGCCGGGACCGGCAAAGCCGACCACGAAAGCCTGAAAGCCGCCCTCAATCTAACGGAAGAACTCGCCGCGTCTGAGGAGTAATATGTGCCGGGGATAGGAAAGGAGTCAGGCGGTGGAGTTTCCGAAATTGGTGAGGGTCCGGCAGGAGTTCCCGAGGCCCAGGGTCGAAGATGTCGAGGAGGCGCTGCGCGAGCAGTGCGCGCGGGATGAGATCAGCTCGCGCATCGAGCCTGGGATGGAAGTGGCGATTACCGCCGGTAGCCGTGGTATCTCCGGTATAAACGTCATCATCCGCTCGCTGGTCGATATACTGAAAGACGCTGGCGCGGTGCCTTTTATCGTGCCCGCGATGGGCAGCCACGGCGGGGCGACCGCCGAAGGACAGGTCGAGATTCTGGAGAGCCTCGGGATCACGGAGGAGTCCTGCGGGGCGCCGATACGGTCCTCTATGGATGTCGTAGAACTGGGTGAGACGGAGCGGGGCGTCCCCGTCTACATGGATCGAAATGCCTCGGAGGCTGACGGCGTGGTCGTGGCCGGACGCATAAAACTACACACCGACTTCCGCTCGGATATAGAGAGCGGCCTCCTGAAGATGGCCTCCATCGGCCTCGGCAAACACGCCCAGGCCCTCGCCCTCCACGCCTACGGAGTACCCGGTATCCGGGACTTCATGGTCGAGGCCGGAGAGTTAGTCTTCGACTCCGGGAAAGTCCTGTTCGGCGTCGGCATAGTCGAGAACGCCTACGAAGAGACGGCCATCATAGAAGCTATTCCCCCGGAAAAAGTGTCCGGGCGCGAGAAAGAGCTTCTCGGAGAGTCGGCGAAGCTCATGCCGAAGCTGCCCGTCTCGGAGATGGACATAATCTTCGTGGACGAGCTTGGCAAGAACTTCAGCGGGACGGGGATGGATACGAATGTCATCGGACGCTTCCGCATCCTGGGAGTTGAGGAGCCGGAGAAGCCGGATGCGAAGTACCTGATCGTGAGTAAAATCAGCGAGGCATCACATGGCAACGCTTTAGGCATCGGCCTGGCAGACCTGACGACGAGCCGGCTTTTCGAACAGGTCGACTACGAAGCGATGAACCAGAACGTCCTCACGAGCACGTTTCTGGAGCGGGCCAAGATCCCGATGGTCATGGAGAACGACCGGGAAGCGCTAAAGGCCGCCATCCGCTGCAACTGGGGCGTCCCCCCGGAGGAGACGCGCCTCGTCCGCATCGCAAACACCCTCCACCTCACTGACCTCTACCTAACCGAGAACCTCGTCGAAGAAGCCCTATCGAACGGAAACGTCGAGGTAGTCGAGGAAGCCGCCGACATGGAGTTCGACGACTCGGGACATCTCACGACTTTCAGCGGTGCGCCGAACGAAGAGCAGAGCGCGGCGATTTCCTCCGGTTCGGACGACGGTTACTTTACGGACGGATAGACGCTGGAGGAAATACCATTTCGTCCTTTGTTTGTAGTTTTTGGCAATATTTGACAATTTTCGCGATCTTATGGTAACTTACCGCTAGGGAAAGTAAGGGCTTCAATAAGGACTGTTGTTGGACAACGGCAATGGGAAAAAGAAGATACCGGTTCAGAGGCAGGCGGAGGTTCGCAGCCTGTTGGGTCGTCGTGGGGCGGCTTCGATCCCGGACATCGCCGCTGCCCTGGGTGTTTCACCGTCAACTGCGCGGCGGGACCTCGACGAGTTGGCGAAGGAAGGATTCGTTCGTCGTTCTCACGGTGGGGCGGTGACGATAGAGAGGACTACCGGCGAGTTGTTGTTCAAAGACCGTCGCCAGCAGAATCGCCGTGAAAAAGTAAGGCTCGGCGCCTATGCCGTGGCGCTTCTGGAGCAGGAGCAGAGCGTACTGTTTGACTCTTCATCCACGGTTCTGAGCGCGGCCGAAGCGCTGCAGGAGATGTGCCTCAAGATCACCGCCGTAACAAACGACGTGAACGTTGCCTCCGTGCTCGCGGAGACTCCGGACGTAAGCGTAATTGTACCGGGGGGTGAGATCCGTGAGGGTTCCTTTACTCTGCTTGGACCGTACACGCAGACTTTCCTCGATAGCCTGCACGTGGACGTCGCCTTGATGGGGATACACGCGATCACGGGCGCGACCCTCAGCGAGTCGAGCCTCTCGGTCGTGGAGGCGAAGCGTGCCATGATCCGTGCTGCAAGGCGGATAATACTACTCGCCGACCACAGCAAATTTTGCTCTCCGGCGTTCTTCGAAGTCGCGCGTCTCGAAGAAGTGCAAGATCTCATAACCGACGAGGCGACTCCTCAATCTGCGCTTGAGCCTGCCAGAGCTTCCGGCCGGCTGCGGGTCCATGTGGTGTGAGAGTAATGATGATCCTCGAAACAGTAAGGAGGCGGTTTGGCTGAGAGAACAAGAGAAACGTCACGAGGTCTAGGACGTTTACGGGACAAAGTAGCGATCGTTACCGGCTCGGCCAAAGGAATCGGTCGAGCAACTACCGAGTTGTTCGCTCGGGAGGGAGCACGCCTCGTCATAAACGACGTGGACGAAACTGGGCTCATGGAGTTGCGAGATCAACTGGAGGAGTCGGGAGTCGAGGTAGAGGCTGTCGTTGGAGACGTCTCTGTCATAGAAGATGCGAAGAAGATCGTAAGAACCGCTGTGGAGAGTTTCGGACAGGTGGACGTGCTCGTGGCGAACGCGGGCGTCATCCCGCTCAATAACGTCGTGGACGCGACGCCGGAGGATTGGGATCACGTGATGGCGGTGGACGGCCGGGGCATGTTCCTGACGTGCAAGTACGCAGTCGAGGCGATGCTCCAGACGGGCGGCGGCTCCATCGTGTGTCTCTCGTCGATCTCCGGGCTGGCCGGACAGAAAGAGCAGTCGACGTATGGACCGGCGAAGTTCGTGGCCTCAGGCATAACAAAGCACCTGGCGGTGGAGTGGGCGGATCGAGGTATAAGGGTCAACGCCGTCGCCCCCGGCACTATACAGACCGAGGCGGTGGCAGGGTTGCCGGATGAGTACAAGGAGCCAATGTTGGCGGCGCATCCCATTGGACGGCTCGGGGAACCTTCCGAGGTGGCGCACGCCATACTCTTTCTAGCTTCCGACGAAGCCTCGTTCGTTACCGGGACGATATTGCCGGTAGATGGAGGATATCTTGCCCAATAAAACTTGCCTTCCATCGAAAGAGAAGGACCCCTGAGAGAATCGTCTTGGGGATAGGGATAGTCAGTAAGTCCGGGGACAGATAGAGGAGGAGTAGTGTCGAGAAGAATTGCAGGAGTGTTGGTACTTCTGGTCGCGGCTTTAACCTTGCTGGTGGCTTGTGGTAGTGGTGGTAGTGGCGGAGGACAGGGTGGAGGCGGAAAGCAGATCACGGTCGGTTACGCCGGCCCGACGTTGAACAACGCTTTCTTCGTTGGGCTTCTCAAAGGAGTTCAGAACGGCGCAAACAAGCACAACTTCAAACTGATCAAGACGAACGCCGACGGGGACGCAGGTCAGCAGTTCAACAATGCCCAAAACCTGATCAACCAGAGCGTGGACGCTCTTATAGTCGTCCCGATAGATGCTAACGGGATCGTGCCGGCCGTCAAGGCGGCCAACAGCGCCGGCATCCCGGTCTTCACACTCGACCGTGGCGCCGATGGCGGGAAGCTCACCAGCGTAGTCGAAACCAACAACGTGGAGGCCGGAAAGAAAGCCGCCGACTATATAGCAAACCTGCTCAAAAAACGTTACGGGAAACCCGAGGGCAATGTGGTCGATCTCCAGGGTCTCATCGGAACCACGGCTGCGGCGGATAGAGAGAAAGGTTTCCAGAAAGCGATAAAGCAGTATCCGGGAATCAAGATCGTGGCGAACCAGCCGGCCGACTTCGACCAGGAGAAGGCTCTCAACGTGACGAGCAA
>JBBPZK010000041.1:0-4989 GCA_038199155.1 Rubrobacterales bacterium
GGGATCTACATCGTCCTGATCCTGCTCGTCACGGGCGCCCTTATGTGGCTCGTCATACCCACCATCGGACAGGTTCAAGCCGTGGTCCGGGATCCAGCGGCGCTCGTGGGTGAGCTGGGCGGTGTGGTGAGGTGGGCGCAGAGGCTGCCCTACGTGGGTCAGTACGTTGGCGAACCTCTTTCCACTGCGGATCGGCAGCAGTTGATCGAGTTCTTGCAGAGGAATTTTCCCTCCGCCGGTCAGATGCTCAAAGTGGCGCTCGGCTTTATCGGCGGCGTCTTCGGCGTCTTTGGCGTCTTTCTGAACCTGGTGCTCATGCTCATAGTCTCCATCTACTTGCTCCTCGACCGGGAGCGGGTCTTACGCGCCACGCTCGACGCTATTCCTATAACAGTGCGCGATCAGGTCCTCGATATCCTGCTCGCCGTCGAGGGAGCCCTCGTAAAGTACCTCAAGGCACAGTTGACGCTCTGCGCGATAATGGGGACCGTGGGCTTCTTGATCGCCTTTTTCGTTATCGGCAAGTACGCGCTGGTAATAGGGTTCTGGGTCGGGGTTATGGAGATACTACCCGTCCTCGGCGCTTTCCTCGCCGCGATACCGGCCGTCGTCGTCGCCCTGTTCCTGGGTGGTTTCTCGAAAGCCCTGCTGGTCGCCCTGCTCTTCTTGATCGCCCAACAACTCGAAGGGAACATCCTCGTACCGCGAATAATGGGCGGCTCGGTCGGCGTCCACCCCCTATGGGTTCTGTTCGCCATGCTCTCGGCGACGGCCCTCTACGGTGTTATAGGAGCGTTTTTCGCCGTGCCCGTAGTCGCCATAGTCTCCGCCACCCTCCGCTACCTCAACGACACCCTCATCTTCGAGCACTGGGGTAAGATGCCCCTGAGACCAGTGAACGAACAACCCGCTGAAGTGGAGGATGCGCGTGGAGAACCCGAGCACGGAGAACCGGCCGCTGTGAAAGCATCCGCCGGGAAACCCGACAGGGAGACCGTGCCGTCGTCCGTCGCTCCAGAGGCCAGAGTTTCGAGGAGCGAGGACCCTGGGGCTATCGAAAGAGAACGGGAGAAGGAAGTGGAGCGTTGAGCCGGCTGCGCGATGAGTTGGGCGACGCGGCTCGCGGCGGGCCGCGTCGCCGGAGACCTTTCAAGGAATCCTTGCGCGGGTTGTTGACGCCGCTCGTCAAGCTCCTCGCGGCGAAGCGCGTACATCCTGATGTGATCACCGCCACAGGCTGGTCGCTCGCGCTGGTCGCCGGGGTCCTTTTCGGGCTCGGCCACATACGCGCGGCCGGGGTCGTAATGCTCTTGGGCGGTCTCTTTGACGCTCTCGACGGCGCGGTCGCCCGCGCTTCGAACCGGATGAGCGAGTTCGGGGCTTTTCTCGACTCGACCTTGGATCGCATCTCCGAAGCGGCCGTGTTTTTAGGAATAATCTTCTTCTACGCCACATCCGGTCGTCCTTACGAAACCTTGTTCGCGGGAGCCGCCATGATCTTCTCTCTCCTCACCTCCTACACCCGCGCCCGCGCCGAAGGACTCGGCTACGAGTGCGAGGTGGGGCTCCTTGAGCGGGCGGGACGGGTCGTGCTACTCTCTTTCTCAGCCATCGCCGGGTTCGTTACCGTTGGTGTCTGGGCGGTGGCCGCCGGTGCGCTCGTGACCACCGTGCAGCGTATACTCCACATGCGCCGTGCGACCCGTAAGTAGCAAAAATCCACAACATCCCCGCCTCCGCGGCCCCGCCGAAGAATACCGGGCGAAAGTTGACCACGAAGCCGACCGCATCTCCCGCCGCCTGAAGAAACTTGGTTACCCTCCGCCGCTCGGGACACTCTCATTCGGCATCGTCCTGGTGGCCGAGCCGCCCGCCGGTCCTCGACTCGTTGAGGCGATCAAACGTAGCCTCGACTCCATAAACCTCACCGGAACCTACGTCACTTGGTCCCCGGCGGAACTCCTCGCCGAGGAGCTTCTAGCCGCCAATCCCTCCACACTGGTTGCGTCCGGCCCACAAGCCGCGCGCGAGATAGACACCATCGGCTATTCACTCGTACGACGACCTTTCTCGGAAGCCACCGAAGGAACCTTGTTCTCTTGGACCGGCGCAACCACCGGACTACTACTCCCATCCCTCGTCCAGGCCCTGGATGACGAAAAGGCCAAAAAACGCTTCTGGCGAGCATTTCTGGCACTACGGAATATCACGTAGGAACCATAAATGTTAAGTTTTATTAAAAAAAGATTTCTCTGAGGTAACACTACATAAAGGAAAAATATGGTTAGTAGGCCTATATAGTCGGCATCAAGACTCGATAAAGGTATCCTTTTGGGGTTTAAGAATTGTTGCACTCTGAGTAGTGATCGGCTAGATTCCCTTTCTGGAGGGGGATCCTCTGTAGATCCCTGATGTACAAGCACATACAATCTGAGAGGAGCCTTCGTTTATGCGTCGAAGGTCGGGGATTTTATCGTTGGTCGGGCTCGTTGCCATTTTCGTACTCGTCGCTGCTGTATCGGCTGGGGCGGCGCCTTCCAACGTCGTGCAGAAGAAGCAGACGAAGCTCGAAGCCGCGCAGGCGAAGTTGGCCGGGTTGCGGGGGCAGACGGGTGCCGCTTACGAGTCTTACAACAATGCGCTCTTCGAGTTGAATCAGCTAGACGACAAGATAGCGAGCACGAAAAAGAGTCGCGCCGCCGCCCAGAAAGACGTGGATAGCGCCCGCAAGAGCTTGCAGGATCAAGCCGCGCGGATGTACAAAAGTGGGAACGTGGGGTTCATGGACGTTATCGTGGGTTCTCGCAGTTTCTCGGAATTTACGGGTAGGTTGGATCTCTGGATAAGGCTCCTGGAACGGGACAGGGCGAAGCTCTCTCAGTTCCGCGAAGCGCAGTCCATGCTGGCCCAGAAAGAGAAGAACCTCGAAGCCCAGCGAAAGCAGCGGGTCGCAAGCCTCAACAGCGCTGTATCCGACAGAGAAAACGCCACGCAACTCCAGTCTCAGGGGCAAGCTTACATCGACTCTCTCAGCAGCGATCTCGCGCAGCAGATACGCGACCAGGAGGCGCGTCAGGCGGAGCAAGCCCGTCAGGCCGCCGCGGCAGCCGCCGCCAACGTACAAGCTTCCTCCTCCATAGAAGTCGCCCAGCCCATCCAAATCCCCGAACCGGCGAAAGCTACCGCGCCAAAGAACACCTCCACCGTCCAAGCTGCTCCTCAGCCCCAAACTACATCCCAGCCTGCTCGTCAACCCAAAGCTACGCTACGGTCCACATTCCAGCCCAAAGCCACAACACAGCCTGTCACACAGTCCCAGGCTACTACGCAGCCCGCACCGCAGCCCAAAGCCGCAACACAGCCTGTCACCCAGCCTGAAGTTACGTCCCAGCTGGAGCCTGCTCCACAAACTCCACGAGCCAAGCCGGTTGTTGTGGAAAAGGTCGACAACAGCGCGGCCGTAGATAAGGCGAACCGTCTCGCGAAGCTCGCGGCGCAACAGGCCGAAGCGAAGAGCAAGGCGGCGGATCAAGCGGCAGCCCGTCAGAAGGCCGCTGAGAAAGAGGCCGCCAGGGTCGCGTCGGAGAAGGCGAGTGCCAAACAAGCCGCCGCCGCTGAGAAAGCCAAGCGCGACTCGGAGGCTGCAGCCAAGCAAGCGGCGGTCGAGAAGGCTGCGGCAGACCGCAAAGCAGCCGAGCAAGAAGCGGCGCGCCAGGCCGCCAAACAAGCCGCCAAACGCGCTGCCGTCCGTAGAGACCAACTCGCCGCCAGGCAGGCAGCAGCACAACAGGTAGCGCAGCAGGCAGCGCAGCAGGCGGCCCAGGCGGCGAAACAGCAGAAGCTGGCAGAAGCGACAGTACCCCAGGAGACCACCGCCCTCACCACTGAAACCACGCAGGCTCCCGTACCGCAAGAGAGCACGGTGCCTCCGGAGACGACCCAGGGCGCCACCCAGGCCGTCGCGCCGCCGACTACTACACCAGAATCTACGACACCGGCCGCCACGACTCAGACCCCTGCTCCTCAAGGTCAGACGCAGGCCCCCCAACCGCCCGCACCGGCGCCCAAACCGGCACCTGCTCCCACATCCGGTTCGGGGAGTTCGGTGGTCGCCGAGGCCCAGACCTGGCTGGGTGTTCCTTACGTTTGGGGAGGCGCTTCACGCTCCGGGGTCGACTGTTCGGGGATGACCATGTTGGTCTTCGCCCAGTTTGGCATTTCCCTGCCGCACTCGGCCGCCGGACAGTACGCGTACGGCTCGCCTGGTTCGGGAGCCGCGGGAGACCTGGTCTTCGGTGACTTCCAGGGAACCGGCAGCATAACCCATGTCGGCATAGCGACGGGCGACGGGCAGATGATAAACGCGCCATATCCGGGAACAGTGGTCCGTTACGATCCCATCTACCCACAGTACACGATAGGTTATAGGACCCTGCTCTAGGGATTAGCCTTTCGGCAATTGCAAGGGTGAATCAAAACCGGACGTAGAGGACCTATCTAAAGGCCCTATCCGTCTGTGTGAGCATTGATGGTACAATCCCTCCAAGGGAAGTATTTTGCTCGAAAGAGTGGCGGTCGAGAGTCCTGTTCATGGAGTGTGAGGCTTCGTTTGACTGACCGGGATCTGAGCAGTCCTCAGGGAGCGTAGAAGAAGGAGATTGTTTATGAACCTTGCTTTGTTGCAGGCCACGGGACTCGGTATTTCGGCCATCCTCATTGTTATCGTGTTGGTGGTTGTGGCCTCTTTCCTCTTTAGCGCCATTAAGGTGATTAAGGAGTACGAGAGGGGCGTTATCTTCCGTCTCGGGCGGGTGATGGGAGGACCGAAAGGACCTGGTCTCTTCTTCTTGATACCTCTGGTCGACAACATGGTCAAGGTGGAGTTGAGGACCGTGACGATGGACGTTCCCCCGCAGGACGTAATCACCCGCGACAACGTTCCGGCCAAGGTCAACGCGGTGATCTACTTCAGGGTCGTAGATCCTAACA
>JBBPZK010000042.1:0-2581 GCA_038199155.1 Rubrobacterales bacterium
AACCGGAGCATCGTCCAGCTTTGAGTCACCATGATAAAGACCACCTCGACGACCGGTTTACGCTGGTCTATTCGCGTCCAGCATGCCACGTAGCGTATACGAAACCGGCCTGCTAGCTGGTCTGCGGCGGCTGCTCCTCCTTGCCGGAGCCTTCCTCCAACTGACGTCTTATCGACTCCAGCGTCGCCCCGAGGGATTCCTCCAGGGGATCGCGCTCCTCGCTAGAGTCTTCCTGGATTTGAGGTTCCCGCGAAGCTTCTCCAAACGATAGGTGCACCCTCACCTCGCTCCGGCCGGAATCGGCTTCGCCGGCGTCGGAGACGGTAAGCCAGCCAGAATACTCCCTGCCGATCTCCGCTCCCCACTCCATGCGCCTCTGTCCTTCCTCGATACTGAGGTAACCTTCCCCCTCAAACTCCCCACGGTCCGGGATCTCGCCCTTCATCCTTATCCCTTGGAGTATCCGCCTCGGCCGGTCCATCCGTGGAGGCCTCCTTTATGGGCGGCAGGTAGTGGGGAAGGTTCTCAACCTGTGAGACCCACGCGAACACGTCCGCGGGAGTACGCTCGATGCTTATGCTCTGCTCGTACTCGTTTGCCATTTTCTTCCGGCTCCTCTCTCTCATAACGTACCTTCGAGCAGTGTCACCCGTCCCGGACGGCCGCCACTGTTATCTCGAACACTAAAAAGCCCAACCGGGAGGCATGAGCCAACGAAGGGATGAAGCATCCGTCCGAGGCGCATTCCTAGTCCATGACTCGTCCTTCGCCATCCTTACTTCGTACCCACCACCAGCGCCGCCCAAGGGTCAGCAGATTGTCCATGAACCTCTTTCGGTTTATGCAGAGAAGGCCGGTCATCATCATGTCGTTTGAGATTTCGGGCAGTGGGTCCAGGGCCACTCGCTCCATGCAAGAGAGGCTCCCGAAGAGCATCAAGAGGAGTTCCCACGATCCAATCTTCCTCGTCTTCCATTCCTCCTCCAGGTCTCTCAGCTTGAGAAACATCTCGGCTTCCTCGCCGAAACTGAAAACCGGCAGATATTCGCGCTCGGCTAGCCCCAGGCTAAAGACCTCTAGGTCATCCACTCGCCCATCGGCTCTCCGCTTCGCTATCAGCCAGTAGTGGCGACCCGACCACTTGTCCTTGCCGGCCACTTTGACCTCCCTCGCATGAGTTTCCCAGATCCGGCGCCCTGCACGTTATTATGCTGCCTACTCGCCACCTCACGCAAGACAGATTTCTCGCAGACGATTGCGGCTGGCGGCTGTTAGTATGGGGGCGCTATGAAGAGCTACGTGGGGCGACCTGGAGACCGACCAGCGTGCGAGGCCGGTGTTGCCTTTGTTGAAGACAGGTTCGTTCCCGTAGCCGAGGCGCGTGTTCCAGTCACGGACTGGGGATTTTTGCACTCAGACGCCACATACGATGTGGCCCACGTCTGGCGGGGCGCCTTCTTCCGCCTCGAGGATCATCTAGACCGCTTTGAGCGGGGGATGGCTAAACTGCACATGAGCCTGCCCTACGGACGTGATGAAATGCGGGAGGTGCTCTTCGAGTGTGTGCGCTTGAGCGGCTTGCGCGACGCCTACGTCGAAATAATTTGTACCCGTGGGGTTCCACCGCCCGGCTCACGTGACCCTCGTGAGTGTGAGAACCGCTTTTACGCGTTCGCCGTGCCGTTTGTCTGGATCGCTGATCCTGATCAGCAGGAGCGAGGACTACACGCCATTATAAGCTGTGTGCAGCGCATCCAGTCGGGGTCGGTGGATCCTACTGTCAAGAACTACCACTGGCTCGACCTCACGGCCGGGCTCTACGAAGCCTACAGTCGTGGCGGTGAGACGGTAATTCTCGTGGACCATGAAGACAATGTTATTGAGGGGCCGGGGTTCAACATCTTCGCGGTGAAAGACGGAAATATCTCGACACCTGAGATTGGCGTCCTAGAAGGCATAACGCGTAAGACCGTGACCGAGCTTGCGGCGAAACATAGTATCCCGCTCGAGAAGCGCACGGTTCCCTCGGATGAGGTACGAAAGGCGGACGAGGTGTTTGCCACCAGCACAGCGGGAGGAATAATCCCCATCACGCAAGTTGACGGCAAGGTGGTGGACGATGGCAGACCTGGTTCCGTGACGCTACGCTTGCGCGAAGCTTACTGGAGTCTGCATGGGGACGCCCGTTTCATCACGCCTGTCGAATAAAGGAGGAACGATGGAGGTTAGGGAGGTCTCAACCGAAGAAGGGGTCCGCTCCGTCTACCCAGTCGTGCGACAGCTCAGGACGCACCTGGACGAGGAAGAGTGGTTCGTCGCCGCCGTAGGCAGGATGCGCCCGGAGGGTTACCAGCTCGTCGCCGCCTACGACGACGGAGGAAGGCAACCCGGTTGGGGCGGCGGGTTTCCGCGCTTACGAGATGCTAGCGTACGGGAAGATCCTGTACGTCGACGACCTTGTGGTCGCCGGGAACACTCGCTCTCGGCAGTTCTGTTCGTTGATTCCAGGATGTTACCTTGCAGTAGACGGCACGGACCCGAGTCCTGAGCCTATTAGGCCCAAAGACGGGGTCGCTGTCAT
>JBBPZK010000043.1:0-4972 GCA_038199155.1 Rubrobacterales bacterium
CACCTGTGCCGGGGCAACCAGGGGAGCCGCTGGCTCGTCTCCGGCTCCTACGAGCCGCTCGCCCGGCGCATCTTCGGCGGTGTCAAAGCCGACCGGCTGATGCTGGAGTACGACGACGAACGGAGCGGCGACTTCGAGCCATTGTCCCATGTGCCGGAGGACAAGGTCGCCGTCCTCGGTCTCGTCACGACCAAGACCTCTCGGCGCGAGACTACGGAAGACCTGGAAACTCGCATCCGGGAAGCTTCGGAGTACGTCCCGCTGGAACGGCTCGCCTTGAGCCCGCAGTGTGGCTTCGCGACCTCTATAGTCGGAAACGTCATCTCTATCGAAGACGAAGAGTACAAGCTTCGCACCATTGCCGAGACTGCCGCCCGCGTCTGGGGGTAGCCTCCGGCTCAGGCGTTAAGCGTCGCGGCGTGGTGGCGGATGTGATCCTCTATAAAGGTCGAGATGAAGTAGTAGCTGTGATCGTAGCCCTCGTGGCGGCGGAGCGAGAGCAGTTGGCCGGACCCGGCGCAGGCTTCCTCGAAGACTTCGGGGTAGAGTTGTTCGTCTAGGAACTGGTCAGCCGTTCCCTGGTCTATCAGAACCTCACGCCCGTCGGCGAATGGACTTTCGCTGACAAGCTCGCTCGCGTCGTGCTCGCGCCACGAGCCCCGATCTTCTCCGAGGTAGTTCGAGAAAGCCTTTTCGCCCCACGGGCAGCGAGTCGGGGCGCAGACCGGAGCGAACGCCGAAACCGAGCGGTACAGGCCGGGGTTCTTGAGTGCCAGCGTCAGCGCCCCGTGACCACCCATCGAATGCCCGAAGATTCCCGCCCTGTCACCGTCCGCCGGGAAGTTGTCTGCTATGAGGTTCGGCAACTCTCGGGTGATGTAGGTGTACATATTGTAGTGTTTCGACCAGGGCTCCTCGGTTGCGTCTATGTAGAAGCCCGCCCCGGTCCCGAGGTCCCAGTCTTCGTCTTCTCCTGGGACGCCCGCCCCGCGCGGGCTCGTGTCGGGGGCGACGAGCATCAGGCCATGTTCGGCAGCGTATCGTTGGGCTCCGCTTTTTATGGCGAAGGTCTCCTCGGTCGAGGTCAGGCCCGCCAAGTAGTAGAGGACCGGGACGGGTCCTTCCGACGCTTGTGGCGGCTGGTAGACGGAGAAGCGCATCGTCGTGCCGCAGGCTTCGGATCGATGGGAGTAGAAGCCGGATGTGCCGCCGTGGCAGGCGTGGGTTTCGAGGGTTTCGAGATTCGCCATCAGAACGAGACTACGCTGCGGATAGACTCGCCACTATGCATCAGGTCGAAGCCTTCGTTTATCTCATCCAGCGTCAGGTCGTGGGTGATGAGGTCATCTATGTTGAGCTTTCCCTCCATGTACCAGTCGACTATCTTGGGCACGTCGGTTCGTCCGCGCGCTCCTCCGAAGGCGCTCCCCCGCCAGACCCGGCCCGTAACAAGCTGGAACGGGCGCGTGGAGATCTCCTGTCCCGTACCGGCCACCCCGATAATTATGGCCTCTCCCCAGCCCTTGTGGCAGCACTCAAGCGCCTGACGCATGACGTTCACGTTGCCGATGCACTCGAAACTGTAATCCGCCCCGCCGCCGGTCAGGTCTACGAGGTAGGGGACCAGGTCTCCTTCGACTTCCTCGGGGTTTACGAAGTGGGTCATCCCGAACTTCTCGGCGAGGTCTTTCTTATCCGGGTTGAGGTCCACACCGACGATCATGCCCGCCCCGGCCAGCCTCGCTCCCTGGATGACGTTCAGCCCGATGCCGCCGAGCCCGAAGACGACGACGTTTGCCCCCGGCTCCACCTTCGCCGTATTGATAACCGCCCCGACGCCGGTCGTCACGCCGCAGCCGATGTAGCAGACCTTGTCGAAAGGCGCGTCTTCCCGTATCTTGGCGACCGCTATCTCCGGCAGCACGGTATGTTCGGCGAACGTGGAAGTCCCCATGTAGTGGTAGAGTGGCTGGCCGTCTATCGAGAAGCGGCTGGTGCCGTCCGGCATAACGCCCCGCCCCTGCGTCTCACGGATCGCCTGACAGAGGTTCGTCTTGCGGCTCAGGCAATACTCGCACTCCCGGCACTCCGGCGTGTAGAGCGGTATCACGTGATCCCCTGGAGCCACACTCGTCACGTTCTTTCCGACTTCCACCACGATACCGGCGCCTTCGTGGCCGAGTATCGCCGGAAACAGTCCCTCCGGGTCCGCTCCGGAGAGCGTCAACTCGTCGGTGTGGCACACTCCCGTGGCCTTTAGCTCCACGAGCACCTCATTGTCCTTCGGGCCTTCCAACTGGATCGTCTCTATACTCAATGGTTTGCCCGCCTCGAAAGCAACCGCCGCCCTTACGTCCACCCGTTCCTCCATTCGTCTCTCAGAAAGAAAAACAACCTTATAGCACCACGATAAATCCGGCAACCCGTATTGGACCGGATCCTAACCTCTAGGGCGTGTGACGAGCTTGCCGTAGGTTCCTCTGCCGGCCAGGCGCTCCAGGGCGTCCGGGAGGTCTTCGAAGTGGACGGACTCGTAGATCAGGGGGTCTATGTCGCCGTTTTCGTAGAGGCACATCAAGGCTTCGTGGGTTTCGGGGATGAGGTTGGGCATCACGCGGGCGTAGAGGCCCCAGTGGAGGCCGACGACGGAGTAATTCTTTACGAGCAGGTGGTTGGTCGGAGCCTCGGCGATCCTGCCTCCCGCAAACCCGATCACCACTATGCGCCCCTCGAACGCCACGCACCGGCGCGACCCGTCAAACACGTCCCCACCGACGGGATCGAAGACAATGTCAGCCCCGCGTCCCTCCGTAGCCTCCTTCACGACCTCGATAAAGTTCTCCTCCTTGTAGTCTACGGTGACCTCCGCGCCGAGTTTGCGGCACACCTCTACCTTCTCCTCACCGCCGGCAGTGGCGATCACACGGGCGCTAGCCGCGCGCGCAAGCTGTATAGCCGCCGACCCGACACCGCCCGCACCGGCGTGGACCAGCACCGTCTCGCTTTCCCGGAGATTCGCCCGCCGGTGGAGCGCGAAATAAGCTGTCTGGTAGACGATGTGCATGGCTGCTGCCGCATCGAATGGCATATCGTCCGGTATCGCAAAGACGCTCTCCGCCGGGACCGCCACCCTCTCGGCGAAGCCGCCGTTCGGGAGCGGTGGAGTCGCCAGGACCCGGCTCCCTTCGCGCAGATCCACGCCTTCGCCGGTCTGCGAGACGGTTCCGGAGACCTCAGCCCCCGGAGTAAACGGGAGATCGGGCCTCTCCTGATACTCGCCCCGGCACAACAGGGCGTCGAAGAAGTTGAGCGACGCAGCCTCGACCTCCACTATTACTTCGCCCCGTACCGGTGTAGGCTCCTCGACCTCTTCCAACTTCAGCGCCTGTTTCGGGTCTCCTAGTTCTTGCACCCGCCAAGTTTTCATGCCGCTCCTTTCCCGCGCCGGATCCTACGAGAAACGAGCTTATCATCGTCCGGGTTTACATGGCTACGTCGGTGGGGCCGTGGCGGGTGCTTTGGGCGGCTGTTAAGCTGGAGGCTAAGAGGTATAGGGATTTTTTAGGTGAGGAGGCTGGATATGTTGCGGGTACGGGATGCCATGACGCGGGAGGTCGTTACGCTCGGGCCGGAGGCGAGCGCCGGTGAAGCTTTGGGAGTCTGCCGGGAGAAGGGCATCCGGCACGTACCGATAGTGGAGGAAGGGCGGCTCATCGGGCTCGTCTCAGACCGGGACCTGCGGGATGTGAGCCCGCCGAGGGGAGGCCGCGACCAGGAGAACACGCTGAGTTGGGTTCGGGTGAGAGACATTATGAGTACAGATCTGGTTACCATAGGGCCGCTCGATACCATAGACCACGTCGCCAGGGAGATCTACGAGCGCAAGATAGGATGTCTCCCCGTGGTCGACGGACGGGAACTCGTCGGCATTATCACCTCCCAGGACATGATGCGGACCATGATCGAGTTGACCGGCGCCCACGTCCGGGGGAGTTGGATGGAGGTGGAAGTCCCGAACCAGCCCGGCGCCCTCGCCAACGTGACCGACGCCATTCGGGACCGACAGGTGAACATAGCCGGCGTCTTCCTCGGCCCCGCCCAGAAAGCGACCCATCGCGTCATCGTCTTGAGGCTGGAAACGACCAGCCCGAAAGGCGTTGCCCGAACCCTCGACGAAGCGGGCTACAAGACACGCATAGTCGAGTCCTCCGCCCCCGTGGAGACCGGCCCGAGAGAGGTGTAGCTGCGGACAACCCGTCGGGTAGCAGTTTAGCTGTCGCTACCCGACATCGTAAAAAGCGCTATGAATTGGCGCTTATCCGGAGAAGAGACCCTTGACACCGGGCTTGAGCTTCCCGTTCTCGTCCAGGTAGTCGCTCCACGTGCGCTTTGGTGAGTAGCCGAGCATCTCTTGGGCTTTGGTCGTGTCGATGCCGGATGTGTCCTCGCGTGGCAACGGATTCTTTATCTCTACTTGATCCCCGTAGTATTCCTTCACTACTTCCTCGAAGTCGCGATTGCCCACGTTATCGGGAGAGGCTATGTAGAAGACTTCGTGACCGGGCAGATCGCTCTGTACCGCCAAGACCAGCGAGTCCGCAAGGTCGTATACGTCTATATAGCTCCAGAAGTTGGGCGAGAGAACGGAGGCGTCGCGCACCTGCGGCCCAAGGTTACGCTCGTAGTTCCCCTCGTGCTGCACCCAGCAGGGGCGGATGGAGATGCACTGGATGTCGCTGCGACGGATCGCCGCGTCCATCAGCTGCTCTCCGAAGTGCTTGGCTATGGCGTATGGGTCCTGCGGACGGATCGGGTGCTCCTCATCCACCGGCACGTAGTCCGGCAAGAACTCGCGCTCTGGGAAAAAGAAGCCAGGAACCGTCTCACTAGAGAGGTTCACGAAGCGAGGCACCTCCCATCGCACAGCCGCCTCAAGCACGTTAAAGAGAGCCATCAGGTTGTTGTGAAAGAC
>JBBPZK010000044.1:0-3755 GCA_038199155.1 Rubrobacterales bacterium
CATCGCTTCCAGCCTGGCGGTCGTGGGAGTGACGAGCATCTTCGGGGCGGCGGAGCACTGGCGGGAAGGAAACGTAAGGCTCCGTGTCGCGCTGGCCTTCGGCCTCTTTGCGGTGGGAGGAGCCTACGTCGGCGCGCAGTACCTGGCGGACCTTTTTAGCGGGGCCGCGCAGCTCCTTATCTTCGCGGTCGTGATGGCTGCGGCCGCCTTCTTCATGCTCCGCGAGAACAGCGAGTCCGCCGGCGGGCAAGAGCCCGCGCAGGAGGGTCTGCTGAGCTGGAGGACCCTATTGCTGGCCGTCATGGGGACCCTGGTCGGCGTCCTCACGGGGCTCGTGGGCGTAGGAGGAGGGTTCCTGATAGTGCCCGCCCTGGTACTCCTGGCCGGAGTGCCGATGAAGCCGGCGGTCGGCACCTCCCTGCTCGTGATCTCCATGAACTCCGCCTCGGGGTTCGTGGGCTATCTCGGCAAAGTAGAGGTCCAGTGGGGCCTCGTGGCAGGCTTCATCGCGCTGGCGGTCGCAGGCAGCTTCGCCGGGACGTACCTGGTGGACTTCATACCCCAGAAGACGCTGCAACGCTCGTTCGCCGTGTTCCTCATGGTAATGGCCGCCTTCATCCTCTACCAGAACCGTGGTGAGATACCTTTTCTATGAACGAACGAAGGGAGATAGATAAATGAAAGACATAAACGAAATAGCGCCGGGCCTTACGAACGCCGGCAGCCCGCTGGAAGACGTGGCGACCGCTGGACAACCCGATGAGCAGCACCTCCGGAGCCTCGCAGAAGCCGGATACAGGACCGTCATAGACCTACGCACCGCAGGAGAGGACCGCGGCCTCGACGAGGAAGATGTCGTGCGAGAGGCCGGCATGGAGTACGCAAACCTCCCGATGGGCCACGAGACCGTAGAGGATAAGACCTTCGACCGGTTCCGGCAGTTCATGACGGACCCCGGGCGGCGTCCCGCGCTCGTCCATTGCTCCAGCGCCAACCGGGTAGGGGCGCTCCTGATCCCCCACCTCATCCTGGACGAAGGCAAGAATCACGAGGAAGCCGTGGAGACCGCCTCCGGAGTCGGTCTCCGTAGCGAGGACCTGAAACGCCGGGCGCTCGAATACGCCCGCGCTCACGAGCGACGCCCGTGAAAAGGCGGATGAAGGTGGCCGGCGCACCGGCGGCGCTCGTCGCCGTCGCCCTGGCGAGCTTCCTGGTTACCCTACCCCACTCGGTCGAGGACTTCATCTTCGGCGTTCCGGCCCGGTTCGGCGTCGGGGTGCTGACGGGCGCGTTCCTGCTCGGGGCAGGCTACACACTACACGCCCTGGGCATTGTGCTGGCCTCACATCGGCGCCCGTCCGGCTACCTCATAAACTTGTTCGTTGGGCTGGGGTGGTTCTTCGGAGCCGCCCTGGACCACCTGCCGGACGTCCTGTTCTCCGCTTCCTACCGGGCGGGTGCGTCCTCGAAGCTACTCGAAGTCCTCATCATGCTCTTCGGTATCGCGCTCGTCGTGCTTTCGTCCCGGTTGCTCCTGCAACATCGCCATGGCCGCCGTGAACATGATAGGGATATGACCGACATACGCGTTAAATCCGGCCACTAGACCACTCTTTCCTGCAAACATGCCGTTTCTAGGCCCGGAGACGGGGTAGATGTCGTGTTTGCAATCTAACCTGGCCGGTCGGTACGACATGGTGGATGACTACTTTATCGTCCTCGACCACGATCCGGTCGACCACCAATCTCAGTAGCTGCTGCTTGGTCTCGAATGAGGGCTCCTCTAGCGAGTCGCGTACGCTCTCTGAAAACTGCTCCAGCCCTTCCAGCAGCCGGATCTGCTGCTCCCTATCCGCCCGCTTCTCGCTGATCTCCGAGAGCCTTCTTTTTAGCATCCGGCCATGCTCCTCGACCCTCTCACGCCGCTCCTTGAGTTCCGAGAGGTCGATCACCTCGGCCTGGTAGGCGTCGATGAGTCTACCCACCTCGCGGTCGAGAGCCTTCAGCTTCCTGCCAATGCGCTCCTTCTCCCGCTCCTCTTCGCTGTCCACCGCCGGATCTCCTCGGCCTTCTTCGTAGTGGGCCTTTAGCAGCTCTGGGTCGGAGAGCAGCCCCCTTACATACTCCCAGATGGGTACTTCTACTTCGCGGGCCATGACGCTCCTGCCGTCGCAGGCCCACGGCTCGTGCCTGGGGTACCGGTCGGCACATACATAGCGACCACCGTTCTTTGCCCACCACCCGATCATCCTTTTTCCGCAGACGCCGCAGATCATAAGGCTCCTGAGGAGATAATGGTGTTTGGTGTTGTTGCGAGTAGACCTCTCGCGGTTCTTTTCGAGCTGTTCCTGGGCGAGATTCCACGTCTCGGGATCTACGATGGCCGGCACCGTAACCGGGATCCACTCCTCCTTGGGTCTCTCGGCGTGGCTGCGGAGGTTGCCGGGACGAAGATCCTTGAAGCCCATGCCACCCACCGGCCGTTTTGCGTCCACCCTCTTGGTGCGGTTGTAGTTAACCGATGCCCTTGTAGACGGTGTCCCTCAGTATGTCGCCGACCGTGCTCTGGTACCAGCCCAATGCTCTGCCTTTTCGGGTAGGAACTCCCTGCTCCCTGAGTAGTTTCTCTATGGCGTAGCAGGTCAATCTGTCTTCCACGCACCAGCGGAAGATCTGTCTCACAACCTCCGCCTCGGTCTCGTCCACCACCAGCTTCTGAGGTGTGCTCTCCGTCTTGCGGATCAGGCGGTAGCCGTAGGGAGCGTGGCTCCAGTTCACCCGTCCCTGCCGTGCTGCGAACAGCCTGCCTCGCCGAGACCTCTCCTTGATGAGCGCCCGCTCATACTCGGCGAACACTACCTGTATCTGCAAAAGCATCCGCTCCTCGGATGTCTCGCCGAAGGCATGGTTTAGGAACACCACCTCACAGCCGGTCTTCTGAAGCTCCTCCATCACGAGAACCTGATAGGCGTAATGACGCGCCAGACGGTCCGGCGAGGAGATCAGGACCGCCTCGAAGGTCCCTTCCGAAGCCAGGTCGCGCAGCCGGTCCAGCCCTGGCCTATCCAGGTGTGCTCCACTGCGCCTCTCATCAACGAAGACGTGGGAGGGCGCCACCTCGTAGCCGCCTTCCCTGGCGGCCCGGTACAAAGCATCGAGCTGGCTGTCTACGGTCTGCTCCTTCTCCTGGCGTTCGGTTGAGACCCTTGCGTAGATCGCAGCAATCTTTAATGGCCGGTAGAGCTCTGCTGATCCAGTTTCTCCGGCACCTCTTGCGGCGAGCCCGTTGGTGCCAGCGAAGCTGGCCTCGACGCCATCCCGCGCTCCCGCTCCAGTAGTTCGATTGCCTGCCACACTCTCCTCTTGGCGTCCCAGCACGGTACCCTCACCCCTTCGATGTGTTCTCGTGGTCCACTGTTTCCTCCTGCTCCCGACCCCATGCATCTTCCTCCTTCGCGGACGCTCGCGCGGATAAGGAAGTGTAGGCTGATCCGCCGTTCCGGGAGGTCCGCTTGAGCTGAGCTGTAGGCATTCGGGGAGCAGGCGAGATGGCAAGGCTAGTGGTGAAAGCTACCCGTTTTTGGGTTGTAAACGTAACATCTTCCCCGTCACTGGGCCTTGGAGCGCATCCACTCCTCCAGGACCCGCCGCTGCGCCATGCTAAGGGTCACGAGAGACCTTGGTAGAGACCTTGGTAGAGACCTTGGTAGAGACCTTGGTAGAGACCTTGGTAGAGACCTTGGTAGAGACCTTGG
>JBBPZK010000045.1:0-8027 GCA_038199155.1 Rubrobacterales bacterium
AGCGCCGGTTCCAGACCATCCAGGTCGGCGAGCCGTCCGTCGAGGAGACGGAGCTAATCCTCAAGGGCCTGCGCGACAGGTACGAGACTCACCACAAGATCCAGATAACCGACGAAGCGCTGAAGGCCGCCTCCGAACTCGGCGACCGCTACATCGCGGATCGCTTCCTGCCGGACAAGGCGATAGACTTGGTGGACGAGGCTGCGTCCAAGATGCGGATCAAGACCATGACCTCGCCGCCGTACTACAAGGAAGTGGACAGCGAGCTTTCCGAGGTGCGGACCCAGAAAGAGGCCGCCATCGACGGCCAGGAGTTCGAAAAGGCCGCGCGTTTCAGGGACTCGGAGCGGAAGCTGGTTCAGCAGCGCCGGGAGCTTGAGAAGAACTGGCGCGACGAGCACGACGGCGAGTACGAGGTCTCGATCGGTGAGAACGAGATCGCCGAGATCGTCTCAATGTGGACCGGCATCCCGGTTCGTAAGCTGACCGAGGAAGAGTCGGCCCGGCTGTTGCAGATGGAGGAAGCCCTCCACGGCCGCGTTGTCGGGCAGAATGAGGCCATAAAGGCCGTCTCACGTTCCATCCGACGGACGATGGCTGGTCTGCAGGACCCGAACCGTCCTAGTGGATCGTTCGTGTTCCTCGGGCCTACGGGCGTCGGCAAGACGGAGCTCGCGCGGACCCTCGCCGAGTACCTCTTCGGGGATCAGGAGTCCATGATCCGGCTGGACATGTCCGAGTACATGGAGCGTCACACGGTCTCGCGGCTGGTCGGTTCGCCTCCGGGCTACGTCGGCTACGACGAGGGTGGGCAGCTCACCGAGCAGGTCAGGCGTCGTCCGTACAGCGTGGTGCTGTTCGACGAGATCGAGAAGGCGCACCCGGATGTGTTCAACATCATGCTCCAGATTTTGGAGGATGGGCAGCTCACCGACGCGCAGGGCCGTCAGGTCAACTTCAAGAACGTTGTCCTGATCATGACCTCCAACGTCGGTGCGCAGACGATCAACAAGACCAAGTCGCTCGGCTTCGGCGGCGACGAGGACGGGCTCTCCTACAAAGAGATGAAGGGTCGTGTTACCAGCGAGCTGCGTAAGATCTTCCGTCCCGAGCTTCTCAACCGGATCGACGAGATCATCGTCTTCCACAAGCTGGAGCGCGAGGACATGCGCCACATCATCGAGATCCAGATAAAGCGCTTGCGGCAGCAGCTTCTCGACCGCGACGTGACCGTCGAGTTTACCCGCGAGGCTCTCGACAAGCTCTCGGAGGCGGGCTACGACCCGGCGTTCGGAGCCAGGCCCTTGAGGCGCGTGCTTCAGCGCATGATCGAAGACCCGATGAGCGAGATGATCCTAAAGGGTGAGATCCCTAACGGCTCGAAGGTAACCATAGAGCCGAATGAGATCACCGCCGAGGACGTCGGGGAGGACGAGTCGATCATCGACATAAAAGTCTCTCAACCGAAGGAAGTCGTAAAAGCCGAAAGCTAGCAGTAGCTAATCGAAGCAATGGAGCCGGGGCGCGAAAAGCGTCCCGGCTCTTTCTTTTGGAAGACTCACGTTTTCCGACTGTGTCTCTCGAACCAGAGCGAAATGTCCCTGGTTTCTCGTTTGCCTTCCGCCATACTCACGGCGAAGTCTTCGAGTTTCTCCTGTTCTGCTTCTACTTCGTAACCGAATGTCGAGAGCAGATATGCCGCCGCGTACATTGCGGTTCTCTTGTTGGCGTCCACGAAAGGATGGCGACGGATTATAGATTCAGCGAGAGCCGCCGCTTTATCGAAAGCGGTAAAAAAGTGATCCTGACCGAAGGATGAACCCCATGGACGCGCCACGGCCGCGCGTAGAGACTCCTCATCCCTCAACCCTTCGGAGCCTCCGAACGCTTCCACCGCCACCGTGTGTAGGAACAGCACGTTTTCCAGGTTTGGACGCAACCGTTACCTTTGGGAGAGGTTCTTTAGCGCCACCTCGTATTTCTTCGTGAAACGGTACGCGAACTCTACCAATTCCTCGGGTGGTCCCTGCTCCGCGCGACGAATGCTGATGCTGTCGTCGACGGACTTCATTTCTACCTCCGCACCGGGCTCCAACCGAAGTTCCTCCAGCATCTCCGGCGGTATGAAAAGGGCTACGGAGCCCCCGATCTTCTTTAGCTGCCGTCTGGTCTCCACCTCGCACCTCCTATTCGCTCCTTTGTTAAACTTAGTTTAATTTCTTGGTGAGTATATCGTATGGCCTTTAGGGTGGCATAGTCCTTTCTTTTCTATCCCGTACAATAGGTGTATGGCTACAAAAACACTTTATGTTTGCTCGAATTGCGGTCACGAGGAGCCGAAGTGGCTCGGGCGCTGTCCGGACTGCGGGGAGTGGAGCACTTTCGTCGAGGAGATGCGGGAGAGCAAGAAGGCTACCGGCTTCGCGGCGCGGGTGGGCGGGGCGAAGGACCGGAGATCGACCGGCAAGACTCTGTCTTTGAGCGAGGTTAAGACCGAGAGTGAGAGCCGAATGGATACCGGGGTTGGGGAGTTAAACCGGGTGCTGGGCGGTGGGATCGTGGCCGGCTCGCTGGTGCTGGTCGGTGGGGAGCCGGGGATCGGGAAGAGTACGCTGTTGTTGCAGGTGATGGGGCATCTCGGGGAGCGGTGCTTGATGGTCTCGGGCGAGGAGTCGCCGAGGCAAGTTGCTATGAGCGCGCGGAGGCTCGGGGTGGAGAGTTCCGGGTTTCGGGTACTTTCGGAGACGGATGTGAGTGTGATCGAGGCGAGCATCCTGGAGGAGCGGCCGGAGGTCGTGGTGGTCGATTCGATCCAGACGCTCTATTCTCCGGAGCTTTCGGGTGCGCCGGGGAGCGTCGGACAGGTGCGCGAGAGCGCCGCCCGCCTGATGCGTCTGGCAAAGAGCGAGAACATCGCCGTGTTCCTGGTTGGGCACGTTACGAAAGAAGGATCCATTGCAGGGCCGCGGGTCCTGGAGCATATGGTCGATACTGTCCTCCAGTTCGAAGGAGACCGCTTCCAGACCTTCCGGGTCCTCCGCGGACTCAAGAACCGCTTCGGCTCGACCAACGAGGTCGGGGTTTTCGAGATGACCGGAGAGGGAATGGTCGAGGTCGAAGATCCGTCGGCGTTCTTCCTCTCGCACCGAGAAGGCGGCGTCCCGCCCGGTGTGGTTACGGTATGTTTGCTGGAGGGTACGCGGCCGATGCTGGTCGAGATAGAGAGCCTCGTCTCCCCGAGTCCGCTCGCCGTTCCCAGGCGCGTCGCGAACGGGGTCGAGACGGGGAGGGTAAACATGCTCTGCGCGGTCCTCTCCCGGCGGGCGGGGCTCGCGCTCGGCAGCCACGACGTGTACGTCAACGTCTCTGGGGGCGTGCGGGTGGAGGAGCCTGCAGCGGACCTCGGGGTCGCGCTCGCTATCGCCTCCGCTTTGAGGGATAAACCCGTGATGGCGGGGACAGCTTGTTTCGGGGAGGTTGGGTTGACCGGGGACTTGCGGTACGTTGCCGGGACGCAGCGCAGGATAGGCGAACTGCTCAAAATGGGCTTCGCGCGTATAATAAGGTCTAAGAGTGGATCTTCAAGAAGCTCGTCGGAGAATAATTCAGTGGAAGAAACACGAAACGGACGGGCCGGGAAAGAGGTCGAGGTGACGGAAGTCAGAACGCTTGCGGAAGCGGTAGAGGTCGCGCTCCTGTGAGCGCCGGCAACCGCCTGCCGGGCGAGCTTGCCGAAGCTCTGGCCCTGGTGGCTCCGGGTACTGAGCTTAGGGACGCCATAGACAATATCATCCGGGCGAACAACGGGGCGCTCGTCGTCGTTGCCAACCCGAAGAAGTTGGAAGAGTTGGGAATAATATCCGGGGGGATCAAGATAGGTTGCGGTTTCGAACCGATGCGGATGTACGAGCTTGCGAAAATGGACGGGGCGCTCATCGTCTCGCCGGATCTTTCGACCATCCACTACGCCAACGTGCAACTCAACCCCGACTCGGCCCTAGAATCTGAAGAGACCGGGATGCGCCACCTCGCCGGACACCGCACCGCCCAACAGACCGGAGACCTGGTGATCGTGGTCTCAGAGCGGCGGCGGGTCGTGAGCCTCTACCAGGGACCATACGGGCCGCACGTCTTGGAGGACATAGGCGTGGTCCTCTCGAAAGCGAACTCGGCGCTCGCAACGCTCGAAAAGTTTACCCGTAGGCTGCGTGAAGAGGCGCGGATACTGACGATGCACGAGTACGAGGGTGGCGTGACGTTGCGCGAAGTCGTCGGCGCAATCGTCACCTTCGAGTATTCGATCCGGATAGCGGAAGAGATAGAGGCTCACGTCCGGGAGCTTGGTAGCGAAGGGCGGTTGATAGAAATGCAGTTGGAACAGGCTTTCCACAATATTACCGAGCAGTACGATGCTCTCCTCAGGGACTACGCCGAGGATGGAGTGGACTACAAGGAGGTCGGCGCGAGCTTGCGGGAGTTCTCCTCGGAGGAGCTCTCGGACCCGATGGAGATCACGCAGGTACTCGGTTACGGACCCGTGAGCCAGACGGAGGATTTCTTTATGAAGCCTCGCGGTTACCGGCAGCTCGTGCGGGTGCCCAGGTTGCCGAGGAAGGTCGCTGAGAACCTCATCCGGGAGTTCGGGTCTCTGAGGGAGCTGCTCGATGCTTCCGAGGAGGACCTCGACGATGTGGACGGCGTGGGGCAAGCCCGCGCGCGGGCCATACAGCGAGGCTTGAAACGTCAACGCAACATGGAAACCTCCGGGGAGGTGCTGTAGATGTCGGATACTGAGAAATCGGCCCAGAACGGCGGATTGGAGCATGCTCCCACGCCGGTCTTTAGCGAGGGCGACTATGTCGTATACCCGAACCACGGCGCGGGATGCGTCGCCGCGATCGAGGAAAAGAACATACTCGGCGAGAACCGCCGTTACTACGTGATCTACATACCCGAGGCGGGGCTGACTTTGAGCATACCCGCCGACGGCCAGAGCGACCTGAGACCTTGCTCGGACGAGGAGAGCGTCTCGGCGGCGCTCACCGCCCTGCGTTCGGAGGTGTCGGAGATGCCTTCCAACTGGAACCATCGGTTAAAGCACAACCGCGAGAAGATCCGGGACGGCGAGATAGTCCAGGTCTCGGAGGTGGTAAGGAACCTGAGCGCCTACGGCTCGGGACACGGCCTCTCGACCGGCGAGCGGAACATGCTCCTGAAGGCCAGGCGGATACTGGTATCGGAGATAGCGCTGGTCAAGAAAATAGATACCGAAGAGGCCGAGTCGCTCGTCGGAGAGGCGCTGCGCGACGGCGCGGACAACGCCGCCGCAAACGCCGACTCAAACGGTGGTGGTGGCGAGAAGGACGGCGCCGGGTAGGGCTGTTTTTGAGAGCCGTAGCACTCGTACTCGCCGGCGGCCTCGGAAGCCGGATGGGCCGTCCCAAGCAGTTTATAGAGCTGCTCGGCAAGCCCGCGCTCCATCATACCCTGCGCGCTTTCCAGGAAGCGCCGGGGATAGATAGGATCTACACAGTCGGGGACAAGGAGAGGATAGAGTCGCTCGTCACGAGCGCCCGGATCGGCAAGTACGCCAGTTGCGCCCCGCCGGGGGAGAGCCGCTCACACTCGACCAGGAGCGGTCTCTTGATGTGCCTGGAAGACCCGCAGACCATAGTCCTCGTCCACGACGGCTCCCGGTGCCTGGTGACGCCGGTCCTGATCGGCCGCGTCGTCGAAGCCGCCAAAGAAAGAGGCGTGGACGGCGTCATCCCGACGGTCCCCGTCTCCGACACCATAAAGGTCACCGAGAATGGCTCCGTAACCGAGACCCTCGAACGCAGTAAGCTCCAGGCGACCCAGACCCCGCAGGCCTTCCGGCTGGGCCTCCTGCGCCGCGTGTACGACAGTTCCGACGCCCTTCTCGCGAGCGCCCCTGACGACGCTTCGCTCGTGGAGCGGACCGGAGGGCGCGTAGTTACCGTTCCGGGCGAGAAGACGAACATAAAGCTGACTTCCCCGGAGGACCTGATCCTGGCCGAGGCCATAATGGTCTCCCGCAACGGCTTCCACCCGCCCGGCCGCCTTAGCTGGCTCCACGGCGCGCAGGCTTGAGCTTCCGGGTGGGACTCGGGGTGGACGCGCACGCCTTCGCCGAGACCGGCGAAAATAGGAAACTTATCCTCGGAGGAGTGAAGATAGATTTCGAGCGGGGTCTCCTCGGACACTCCGACGCCGACGTTCTCGCCCACGCCGTCACCGACGCACTGCTCGGGGCGGCGGGCCTGGAAGACATTGGACACTACTTCCCGGATACCGACAAACGCTACAAGGACGCGGATTCCATACGCTTGTTGCGTGAAGCGCGGGCGCTCATTGGAGGCTCGTGGGGTGTGGCGAACGTGGACGCGGTTGTGATCTGTGAACAGCCCAAAATTCGGGACCATCGCAGCCAGATGCGCGAGAACCTGGCCGGCGCCCTAGGTGTGGACCCGTCCCAGGTAAGCGTGCGCGGGACGACCACCGAGCGGCTCGGCTTCCCAGGTCGCGGCGAGGGGATAGCGGCGCAGGCCGTTTGCCTGCTGGAGAGTCGTTAAGAGGTGGGCGAAGTCCGGATGCGCTTCGCCCCGAGCCCGACGGGCATGCTCCACCTCGGGAGCGCCCGCACGGCCTTATTCAACTACCTTTTCGCCCGTCACCACGGCGGCAAGCTGATACTGCGCATCGAAGACACCGACCTGATTCGAAGTAGCAGAGAGTTCGAGCGCTCCCAGCTAGAAGACCTCGACTGGCTCGGCCTCTCCTTCGACGAAGGACCATTCCGGCAGAGCGAACGCCCGGAGCACTACGAGAGGGCGGCGCAACGCCTCGTTGAAACGGAGCTTGCCTACGAGAGCGAGGACGAGTCCGGTCGGAGAGCGCTGTACCTCCGTCCTTCCGCGAGGAGTGGGAGCTTCCGGGATGAATTGCGGGGGGAGGTCTCTTTCGGGGACATCGAGGATTTCGTGATCCTGAAATCAGACGGCACGCCTTCTTACAACTTCGCGGTCGTCGTGGACGATGCGGAGATGGGGATTACACACGTCATCCGGGGGGAGGAACATTTGCCCAACACCGCCCGTCAGGTCCTCGTGTACCGGGCGCTCGGGGCGGAAGAGCCGGCTTTCGTCCACCTCGGTTTGATCCTCGGCCCCGACGGCAAGAAGCTCTCCAAACGCCACGGTGCCGCCAGCGTCGCGGAGCACCGGTGCGAGGGATACCTGCCGGAGGCCATCACCGGCTACCTGGCGCTGCTCGGCTGGACGCACCCGGCAGGCAAGGAAGAGTTCGCCGACCTCGATGAGCTGGCGCGGGATTGGGACCCGTTGCGCCTCGGGGCGAGCCCGTCCACCTTTGACCCCGAACGCCTGCTGGTCGAAAACGCCCGTCACATCCGGCGTCTGCCGCCGGAGGGGCTGCGCCGCCGGCTGGAACCCTTCCTGGACGAGCCGTTGCCGGAGGGAAGGGAGGATGTGGCTGTCGAAGCCATGAGGGAGGATATGCGCTTACTCTCCAATTCGCCCCGCCTGCTGCGCGAAATAGTTGGTCCTGTTGACCCCGCAGGCTTCGCCGGAGAGCTTCCAGCATCGAGCGAGACCGTATTCGCCCATACTGCTGGGGCGCTTGAGGACCAGAAGCTTGGAGACCTGGAGGCCGCCCGTGACTTCGTGGCGGAGCTACGGGTGTGGGCGAAAGAGGAAGGAATAAAGACTCGCGACTTGCTCCATCCCCTCAGGCTCGCCCTAACCGGTCGGGGCAGCGGGCCGGAGATGGCCTATCTGTTCGCGGTGCTAGGTCCGGAGGAGGCGCGCGCGAGGATAGAGTGGGCGAGAGACGCTAGACTAGAGATATGAGTGTGAGAGTGCGGGACAGCTTGAGCGGTCGGGAGGTCGAGGTCGGCGAGGATGGGCGGGTTGGGATCTACGTCTGCGGCCCGACCGTCTACGACCACATCCACCTCGGCAACGCCCGCGCGCCGCTGTTCTGGGACG
>JBBPZK010000046.1:0-14939 GCA_038199155.1 Rubrobacterales bacterium
ATCTGCTCGGGCAATCGGATGTTTCGAACGGCTGGCAGAGAGTAGCCTCGGTCAAGGAGATCCCCGAGGGTGAGCCGAAAGACTTCACGGTCAACTTCCCTTTGGACCAGAGTTACGGTAGCCAGAAAGTAGAGAAGCGCAGCGGCGTAGGTACGGGCGAGAAGTTCACGATAAAGAACGCTATCTATCTCTCGTGGAAGACCGAAGTAAAGCCGGACGGCAGTCTTGGAAAAGTAATGAAACCGGAGTTCTTGAAGAACAAGAGCAAGGGTTTCAGCAAAGCCCAGCGCAAGGAACTAGAGAAAAATATCAACGTCATGAGCAACTCCTGCGCGCACCTGGGTTGCCCGGTGCGCTGGCTGGTCAGGGAGGGAGAGGGGCTCTTTCTCTGTCCGTGTCACGGAGGGCTGTACAACATAAACGGCGCCTACGTGGGTGGACCACCGCCGAGGGGACTGTACAGGTACACGTACGAGGTGCGCTCGAACGGTGACGTTTACGCCAAGCACGAGTTCGACGTTGGAGGCAAGAATGGCTATGCCCGACCTTACGTAGTCTAGGAGAAGAGGAGACTTCAGGAGTATGATCGGCAGGATACGGTCCCAGACCGAAGAGGTTGGTAAGTTTCTAGTAGATTGGATGGAGCACCGGACGGGGATCGTCACCATGACGGAGACGTTCCTCTACGAGCCGGTGCCGAAGAGGGGCGCCTGGATCTACACTCTGGGTAGCGCGGTGCTCTTCCTGATATCTCTCCAATTCCTGACCGGCATCCTGCTTCTCTTCTACTACGTGCCGACTACGGACCACGCCTGGAACTCAGTCTCTGTCATCATGAACGACGTTTACTTCGGGCAGTTGATCCGGGGTATCCATTACTGGTCGGCGAACTTCCTGACGGCGATGATCGGGCTGCACATGGCCCAGGTCTTTTTTAGCGGCGGATACAAAGCCCCGCGGGAGTTGAACTGGATAGTCGGCGTCATACTGCTGCTGCTGGTCATCGGGCTGGCATTCACAGGATATCTCCTTCGCTGGGACCAGGACGGTGTCTGGGCTTCGGTTGTGGGGATGAAGATCGGCTCTTACACGCCGTTCGTCGGAGGATATACGATCCACTTCTTGTTGGGCGGCGACGTGATCGGACCTGCAACACTCTCGCGCTTCTTCGCCATCCACGTCTGGATGCTCCCGGCGATGATAGCGCCGCTCATCGGGGCACACCTCTACCTGCTACGCCGTCACGGCGTATTCGGTAGCGAGTTCGAGTACACCGAGCGCCTCTCCAAGCTCCACGAGCAGCAGCGATTGGAAGAGTACGCCGGCTACGAGCTCGGCGAGGATGAAGAGGATGGCCGTGGAAATGGCTACGAAAACGGTAGGAACGGCGATAGAAACGGTAGGAACGGCGATAGATGAAGGGTGAGAGAGTAAGATTTCTTACCGCGGACGAGGGCGCGAAGCCATAATATTTGGCAATTGAGCTATAGAAGAGAGGTGTGAGCATGGTATGGGCAAAGGCAGGCGGTAAGGCAACCAAGCCGGTTCAAGAGGAACTGATAACCGAAGAGAACGTCTACGACAAGCCGGATCAGACCATAGGGTTCTTCCCCGGTCAGATCATAAAAGACGGGTACGTCTCGACGTTCCTGTTGGTCGCTTGCGTGTTGCTCTCATACGCGGCGCCCGTGCCTCTCACCGAGCCGGCGAACCTCGCGACGATCTCCTACGTGCCGCGGCCGGAGTGGTTCTTCTTCTTCTACGAGCAGATGTTGATGTTCTTCCCCGGCTACGCCTTGATCGCCTTCGGCGCGGTCGTGATGCCGACCATTTTCATTATGTTGCTCTTCGCGATGCCGTGGTTGGATCGGGGGCCGAACTACAGCATACTCAAGCGGCCCTTCGCTGCCGTCATCGGCATATTGGTCATAGTGACCGTGTTGCTCAACATGATGCTCGCGCTCAGCCGGATCATGAACTTCCCAGGACAGTAGAAGGGGATTGATAAATGCCTATAGGTAACCTGGACGTCCCCGTAATTGGGAAGAACGTAACCATTGCGGTTCTCGTCCAGTCGCACATACTATTTGCCGCCTTCATCATCGGCGCGGTGCTTATAGCGGCGACCAGCGAGTATCTCGGCCTGGTAACGAAAGAGCCGCGCTACGAGCGTTTCGCCCGTAGCCTGGCTCGCTTCGTGGTTCTGCTGTTCGCCTCCGGGGCGGCCCTGGCGATCACCTTCGTTCTGGCGCTCGTGACCCTGTTCCCGGTGTTCTTCTCTTACTTGCAGAACATCTTCTTCTGGGTGTTCGTGGTCGAGGCGTTCATGTTTCTCGGTCAGATCATCATCGTGTACGCCTGGTACAACGTTTGGGACAAGCTGGCGTACCGGAAGAGCCTGCACGTAGTCTTCGGCTTCGTGGCCGGGTTCATGGGGTTGATGGCGATGACGATGATAGACGCGGTCGCCTCCTACATGCTCACCCCGGCCGAGGCCGGCGTCCAGGACGTGGCGCGTACCTTCCTGAACCAGACGATGGTGCCGCTGAACATGCACCGTTTCGTAGGCAACTTCTCGTACGCCGGTTTCCTGATCGCGGGCTGGGGCGGCTGGCGCTACCTCAGGAGCACGCGGGACAGCGACCGGGAGTACTATGACTGGATGGGGCACTGGGGTCTTCTTTGGGGTTTCGGGTTCTTGATCCTGCAGCCGGTTATCGGCTACGGGTACATGAAGGGTATCCGGGAAAGCTCCCCGGCGGCCTTCAACACCATTATGCTCGGCAACCAGGCGTGGCACTTCAACCTGCTGGTACTGCTGATCGCGGTCCTCAGCATGGCCTCCACCGCGTACTTCGTTCACAAGCTAAAGTTCGCAGAGAAGCGTATGGAGACGACGCGCAAGCTGGCCGTGGGCGCCCTCGGGTTCACGGGGCTCTTTACTATCCTCAACATCATCCCGTTTACCGGCAACATAGCGCCGCAGGTGGGTCTGGTATTCGGCAACTCACAGATACCGCTCGGCGGTATGTACCCCTGGAAATACATCGGCCTGATCGGGCTGATGCTGGTCGGGTTCTTCGTGGTCGCGCTGTACCTGAAGGCGACGGCGAGCGGGTTCCGTTTCGGCCAGGCCAGTCGCTGGAGTCAGTACGCGCTGATGGCTTGCGCGGTGACTATCGTGTTCACCATGATCGACATGGGCTCTACCAGAGAGTCTGCGCGTAGGGTTGACAATAAGCCGGGATATCTGATCTACAACTGCGTCACGCTGGATCAGAAAGTCGTATCGAAGAACTGCCCGGCGGTAAAGAATGGTGTCAATACCATCAACGGCGAGAAGGTCTCGGGAGGTGGTAAATAGTGGCAGATTTAGCTCTACTGATTGAGCTATCGGGGCCGGCCCACCTGTTTGTCGGGTTCTTCTTGATCCTTTGTATCTACACGGGTGCGTGGTCGTTTACGTACTGGATCAGCAAAGACGAGTAGCAGAGTAGTACAGCAGGTTTTTACGAGGGACATCCTACGGGGTGTCCCTTTTCTTTTCCGGCTACTTGAGCTGGTCGCTCGGGCGGATCAGAACTTCGTTCACGCTGACGTTCGGGGGCTGCTCGACGGCGTAGACTACCGCCGTCGCCACGGCTTCGGCGTCGAGGGGAGCGTACTCCTTCGACGCGTAGTACTCTTCAGCGCTCGAGAATGAGCCTTCGGGGAACTCTGTCCTTACGAGACCCGGTTCGATGGTCACGACCCTTATTCCCTTGCCACACAGATCCATCCGCAGGCCCTCCGCGACGGCGGTGATGGCGTGTTTTGTGGCCGCGTAGACGGTTCCGTCCGGGCGTGGGACGCGGCGGCCCGCGACGCTGGAGATAAAGACGATGTCTCCGGAGCCCTGAGAGAGCATCCGGCGCGTGGCGGCGCGGGTCGTGTAGAGAGCACCGAGTACGTTCACGTCGAACATGCGCCGCCAGTCCTCCGGGTCCGCCTCGGGTATGGAGCCGTAGAGTCCTATCCCGGCGTTGTTGACCAGAATATCCACGGCCCTGAAGTGGTCCAAAGTCCGGGCGACGAGCGTTTCGCACGCGTCCGGGTCTGTGATGTCCGTTGGTACGGCGAGCGCCCTTTCGCCAATCTCGGCGGCCAGTTCTTCCAGGCGGTCTTTCCGGCGGGCAGCGAGGACCACGTTGCAGCCTTTCCCGACGAGGAGGCGTGCGGTCGCTCTTCCGATACCGCTCGAAGCCCCGGTAACGATGGCGGTCTTTCCGTTTAGCGTCATTCTTCTCCCTTGAGCGCCGCGAGTTGTTCGAGGCGGACGATGTGACCGTTGAGGCGTTTCGCAGCCGGGGTGCAGAGGTAGCTTATAAGCTCGGCCGGCTCCTCCGGCGGGCGGAGCATATCGAAGTCCTGGTAGTTCTGGAACATGCGGTGGAGTGGGTCTCCGATCAGGGCCGGGTCGAGCCCGCGCGTGTTCTCTTGCATCCGGGTATCCACGATGCCTGGATAAACACCGATAGTTGCGATGCCGTAGGGTTCGCCTTCGAGGGCGAGGACGCGGGTTAGCTGGTCGAGGGCGGCTTTCGAGGCGCTGTAGGCGGACATGCCTGCCATCGGGTGCCGGGCGGCGGCGCTCGATACGTTGATGATACGTCCCCAGTTCTGGTTCGCCATGCGCGGAAGCACCGCCCTGGCGCAGAGAAACGCCCCGGTGACGTTCACGTCGAACAGCCGCCGCCACTCTTCGGGGTCGGAGGCGGCGACGGGGAGTGGAGTACCGCTCGCCCCGGCGTTGTTGATGAGGATGGTGACGGGACCGAACTCTTCCCGGACGCGCTCAATGCCGGAAGCGACCGAACTCTCATTCGTTACGTCCATCGTTACGGAGACGACTTTGCCGCCGGAGGTGGAGATCTCCCGCGCCACCGAGGCGACTTCGTCTCCGGTGCGGGCGGCGACCGCCACCGCCGCTCCCTGACGGGCGAGGAGCTTCGCCGTCGCCGCCCCGATACCGCGCCCGCCGCCGGTGACTAGGACCACCCTGCCTGCGTATACACTCGATTCCACGCTCATATAATAACGTTTTAGAGAGGCTTGGCTTTTTGGCGGACCCGCCGGTCGTGCCTGGGATAGAATCTCACGAAAGAACGTAAGGAGCGTACTCTTGTCCGACATACCTCTCTTCCCGCTCAACGTAGTGCTGATGCCGGGAACTCCCCAACCGTTGCACATATTCGAGGACCGCTACAAGCAGATGATCAACGAGTGCCTGGAAGATGAGACGGAGTTCGGGATGGTGCTGGCCGACGACTCCGGTACCAGGGAGGTCGGCTGTACGGCGAAGATAGTAGAGCTAATAGAGCGCTACGACGACGGGCGGCTGGTGGTCATGGTCGAGGGTTCGCGGCGCTTCAAGCTCAACAACGTGCTGACGGGCAAACCGTACTACGTCGGGGACGTCGAGTACATCGAAGAAGAAGGTGAAGAAGACGTTGGCGGGCTGGCCGAGGAGTGCATAGAGCTGTTGGAGAGGGTGGTAGAGGCGGCCACGGAGGGTTCGGTCGGGATCGAGATAGAGCCACCGTACCGCAACCTGTCGTTCGCTATCGCCGGGCGGATCGAGTTCGACCAGGAGACCCGGCAGCAGATCCTGGAACTGCCGACGGAGCGAGAGCGGCTAGAGAAAGTGAAAGAGTTGCTCTCGGCGGCGGCCGAGCGGCTCGAACGGGAGCGCCGGGTACGCAAGGTCGCCCAGACAAACGGACACTTGCGCGGAAGCTGGAACCCCGAAAAAGACGAAGAGGACGGAGAGGATCAAGCGCCGTCCTGAGGGATTAAGTCTCTTATCCTCCTGAGGTTCGCCTGGTCTACTTTGTAGATCAAAGGTTCCGTCGCGAGTGATTCTTCGCCGGCCGCTGACTTTATGCGCCCGGTCAGGTTTTCGAGGACGAGCCACTCCATCGAGGGGAGCACCACGGCCCGTATCCGCAGCCGGATTCTGTCACCGGACTCTTCGCGTCCGATCAAGCACGGCGGCATGAGGTAGAGGTCCGAGGCTTCCTTTAAGGCTTCCTGCACGCGAGAAGCAGCCTCCTCGTCCCGGAGTTGTACCTCGACGGTGAACCTCTGCTGACCGGAGACGTAGTTGGTGACGCCCTGGATCATGCCGTTTGGGATGTAGTGGACCTCCCCGGAGAGCGCCCGGATCTTGGTGACGCGCAGCCCGAACTCCTCGACGATACCGCCAACTCCCTGCGGAGGGTGGATCTGGATGAAGTCTCCGACGTTGTACTGGCCCTCGAAGATTATAGAGAAGCCGGCGATGATGTCTCGCAGAAAGCTCTGCGCCCCGAAGCCGACCACGGCGGCGAGCAGGGCCGCGCCCCCGAGGGTGGCGAGCGCGCTCCTGAAAAACAGGCTCACGACGAACAAGGCGACGACCAGGAAGATCACGTATCGCAGCGCGTTCCTGCCGAGCGTTATGGCAGTATCCTGACGCTTTATCCGGGCCACGTCTTCCGCGTCGAGGGGTCTCTTCCGTTCCCGGCGCCAACTCAGGGCCAATGGCACGCCGCGAGAGAGTACCTCGTAGGAGATCACGCCGAAAACCACGACTATGACGGTTACGATGACGTTGGCTACGAACTGCGTACTGAACAGGTAATCGTAGATCCCCTGAAAAAACCCTCCGACCCCACGCAGTTGGTTCCCGGCCCTCTCGCCGACCTGTCCTGCGGCGGTTCCGGCTTTGTTTACGACGCCGGTCGTACCGCCGGTACTACTCTGGAGGAGCGCTATTTGGAGGAAGAGGTTGGTCACCGGCTGTCTTACCGGGAGTTCTGACCGTGGCGTTCGAAGGCGAGTTGTATGAGCCGGTCGAGGAGCTTATCGTAAGATAGACCGCTCGCTTCCCAGAGGCTGGTGTACACGCTGGTCGGGGTGAAGCCGGGGATCGTGTTGATCTCATTTAGGAGCAGACGGTCGGTGCCGCGCTCGACAAAGAAGTCGACGCGGGCCATTCCGGCGGCGTCCACTGCCTGGTATGCTTCTCGTGCGATACTCTTTATTTCCCGTATAGCTTCGTCTGGTATTTCGGGCGGGACCAGGAGTTCCATGCCGTCCTCACCGTACTTCGATTCGTAGTCGTAGAAGCTTTCCGCTTTCAGGGAGATCTCCCCCGGCGTGGAGACTTCCGGGTCTTCGTTGCCGAGGACCGCGACCTCGACTTCGCGGGCGTCCACGCCTGCCTCGACGATCAAGCGCCGGTCCAGCAGCGCCGCCGCATCGAGCGCCGCCCCCAACCTTTCCGCGTCCTCAGCCCTGTTTATGCCGACGCTCGACCCCAGGTTCGAGGGCTTGACGAAGCACGGATATCCAACGGAGGCTTCTATCTTCTCCGTCCATCCTTCTCTATCCGCTTCCCATTGGTTGCGGGTAAGGCCGATCCAGCGGACTTGCGGGAGGCCGTGGTGGCCGAAGATCTTCTTCATCGTCACCTTGTCCATAGCGGCCGCGCTCCCGAGAACACCGCTGCCGACGTAGGGAACGCCCGCCAATTCCAGCATCCCCTGGATGGTGCCGTCCTCACCGTAGGGTCCGTGCAGGACCGGGAAGACCACGTCCGCCCCGCCGAGACCTACCGGCAGCTTCTCCGAGGCCGAGACGAGGGGGGAACCGCCGGATAGCTCCGGGTCGCCAGAGGCGAGTTCGCGCATCGGGTCGCCGCCCGTGAGCCATCTTCCTTCGCGGGTGATGCCGACCGGCTGTATCTCGTAGTGGCCGCTCTTCTCCAGGGTCTTTATGATGGCGCCCGCCGAGGCCAGGGAGACCTCGTGCTCCCCGCTGCGACCACCGAAAACCACCATCACCCGGACCAAAGGGCTCCTCCTCTTCTATATCGACGCTCCATCCTAGCAGGAGGCCGCGTCAGTTGTCCTCCCGCGCGAGGCCGAGGGCGTCGGCTTCCCGGCGGAGGGCCGCTGCCACGAACTCTATGTGCTCGTTCAGGTCTACGCCGAGCTCCTCAGCACCCTGTACTATGTCGTCCCGGTTGACGCTCGCGGCGAAGGATTTCTGCTTCATCTTCTTACGGACGCTCTTGGCTTTCAGACCTTCGAGCCGCTCC
This sequence comes from Rubrobacterales bacterium, assembly GCA_038199155.1. Classification (GTDB taxonomy): domain Bacteria; phylum Actinomycetota; class Rubrobacteria; order Rubrobacterales; family Rubrobacteraceae; genus JBBPZK01. Next base: position 8,123 of record JBBPZK010000046.1, read on the forward strand.
GGCCTGACGAGGGCGCAGGCTGTTACGAAGCCCGAAAGTTCGTCCACGGCGTATAGGGTCTTCGACATCGGGGTGTCTCGTGGGACGTCGAGGTAGTCGGCGTGGCCTTTTATGGCGTGGAGCACATCCTCCGGGCAGCCTCGCTTCTCTAGCTCCCTGACGCCTACCATCGGGTGCTCGACGGGTGTTGGGTGCTTTTCGTAGTCCATGTCGTGCAAGAGGCCCGTAATGCCCCACTTCTCCTCGTCCTCGCCGAACTCGCGGGCGTAGGCCCGCATGGCCGCCTCCACGGCCAGCATATGTTTGCGGAGCGACTCGCCCTCCGTCCACTCGCGCACAAGCTCCCAGGACTCTTCACGGTTCACGGCGCCTCCGATTTCTGTTGGTCAATCTCCGGTTTCAGGCGAACATTCTACCCGGATAGGGTTTCGGTTCCAAAGCGTTTCGGGTCGTCAATTTCCAGAGTAGGAGACGTTTATGGTGCCGCCTTTTGTGTTGGTTTGTTGCACGGAGCGGGTGGTGTTGCGGGAGAGGAGCACGACGCGCAGGCTCCCCTTGCCGGAGTCTTGTTTCTGGATCCGGCACTCCAGCTTCCGGCCTTTCGGAAGGTCGTAGGTGAAACGCTTCGGTACCACGCCTCTTATTACAGTGTTTTCGTTGCCCGAGGAGCAGATGCCGGAGAAAACGGTCTTCCGGTCGCCTTCGACCCGGAGCGTCACCGGCAGCGAGCTTTGAATCTTGCCGGTGGTGGAACTCATGCCGCCGGTCGTCCTCATCGTGCCTGGCATGGTGGCTGTTGTGGCGGGTGGTCCGCCCGCAGTGGCTTCCCGGATGCCGGTGGTACCTATCCTGGTCCCCTGAGTGTCTCCACCGGAACACGAGGCCAAGAATAAGGCTACCAACACCGCCGCCACGAGCGCGCTCACTCTGCTGATAGGTCCCATCTCCACGTCAGGATTCTAGCAGCAAGGCGGAGGCGTCTGGAGCGTCACGTATTCTCGGGTCTGTTCAGGTTTGATATGAGATCTCCCTGGACCGCAGGAGGACCGCATCCAGCATCTCCGGGGTCAGGACGCGGGTGAAGGTATTCTGCTGGGAGACATGGTAGCAGCCGAGGAGCGTAACACCGTTCGCCTCGTATTCCGCGCCGTGGGTGAACTTCGGTTTTGGGCGGACGCCGTGGAGACGGAGGGCGGCGTCCCAGGCGAATGCTCCGAGGCAGATGATCACTTTTACGTCCGACAGTAACTCCAGCTCGCGCCCGGCGTATGGTAGACAGGCGTCGCGTTCTTCGGCGGTCGGTTTGTTCTGTGGCGGGGCGCAGCGGACGGCAGCGGAGATCCAAAGTCCGTAGACCTCCAGGCCGTCGTCCTTGTAACGGGTGACGGGTTTGTTCGCGAAACCCGTCCGGTGGAGTCCCCCGAACAAGAAGTCGCCCGAGCGGTCGCCGGTAAAGAAGCGGCCGGTCCGGTTCGCCCCGTGGGCGGCCGGGGCGAGCCCGAAGACCACGACCGAGGCCGCCGGGTCGCCGAAACCCGGCACCGGACGTCCCCAGTAGACCTCGTCGGCGAAGGCGGCCCTCTTCTCGCGGGCGACCTGTTCCCGCCACTCGACGAGCCGCGGGCAGCGGCGGCAGGTGGTTATCTCACGATCCAGCGCGGCGAGGCTCTTCAACTGGCCGATAGAGTTTCTCAGGCGCCGAAGCGGTTGAGCTTGAGGGCGTGTCCCATGAGTAGGCCCATGATCTCCTCGGCCGGGAACACGCCGAGCGAGCCGCCCGCGCAGGTCCGCTCCCCGAAACTCCCTGCCGTCGGCAGCGTGTACTCCGAGTGGAGGAGGAGCGGGACCCCGTGCCAGGAGTGGCTCTCCATCTTGGCGGGCGTAGCGTGGTCTCCGGTCACGACGAGCGCCGCCGGGCCTAGTTCCAGAAGACCGGGGAGCAGGCCGTCCACTTCCTCTATGACCGACGCCTTGCGCCCGAAGTCTCCGTCCTCTCCGGCGGCGTCGGTCCCCTTTACGTGGAGGAAGAAGAAGTCGTAGTCGTCCCAGTTTTGCTCCAGCGTCTCGAACTCCCCGGCGACCCCCTCGCCTTCCTTCAGAAGCTCCATGCCCGCCAGACGGGCCAAACCCTTGTACATCGGGTAGCTCGCTATGGCGGCGGCGCGCAGCTTGTAAGTCTCGTCGAACGAGGGCAGGGCCGGGTGCATCCCGAAGCCGCGCAGCAGCACGGTGTTTGCCGGATGCTTGTCTTTCAGGACCTCGTTCGCCTGCTCGACGAAAGAGTTCGCCAGGGCGGCGCTCTTCTCGGCTTCGGAAGAATCGTCTTGCGGCTCGACGGGGAGTGGTTCGAGGCCCGTCCTTTGGGGGTCCGTATCGGAGAGGGCGTCGGAGAGGCCTTCGGCACGGAAGATGGCTACAGCCCGGTGCTCCTTCTCGTGCAGCAGGGTTACTTCGGCACCGTCCAGGTCCAGGTTCTCGTTTAAGAGGTCGACGAGCTTGGAGGCGTCGGGGGTAGCGATGCGCCCGGCGCGACGGTCGGAGATCTTACCGGACTCATCCAGGGTGGCGAAGTTGATCCTGGCGGCCAGGTCACTCTTAGCGAGGTCGTAGCCGACGCCCAAAGCGCTCAGTACGCCGCGACCGACGAGGTAACGTATCGGGTCGTATCCGAAGAGCCCGAGGTGTCCTGGACCGCTGCCGGGGCTGACGCCTGCCGCCACCGGGCGCGAGAGCCCGAGGTCCGAGGAGGCGGCGAGCGCATCCAGGTTCGGGGTATCGGCCGCTTCCAGCTCCGTGCGGTTGTCCTCGTTCGGGAGTCCGCCGAGCCCGTCCAGGACGAGCAAGACCATCTTCGAGTCCGTGGAGACCGAAAGTTCGCGCATGAGGTCCAGGTTCAAGATAGGCTCCTTCTTTTCTCGTCTCCGTCAGATGCGGGCAGTCTACCAGATGGCTACGGCCCGATTAACTTTTCGAGACGTACCGGCGTTCTCACGCCCGCCTGACTTCTGCTAGGCTGGAACTAGCTGGATCCCACTAAAACCAGGAACGGGTGTGAGAGATGAAAATCGAAGCGATAGACCTCGACTTCATGGGTACGGAGCAGGTCATAGCATCCTTCTTGTTGATGGGGGAAGGCTCGGTGGCGCTGGTTGAGACGGGTCCAACGACCTGTATAGACCGTCTCATGGAGGGTTTGAAGACGAATGGCGTTTCGCCGGAGGACGTCCGGCAGATCTTTTTAACTCACATACATCTGGATCACGCGGGCGCCTCGGGCAACCTCGCGGAACTGCTCCCGAATGCGACTTTCTACGTGCATGAGATCGGCTACCCTCACATGGCCGATCCCTCCAAGTTGATGAAAAGCGCCACCCGCATATACGGAGATAGGATGGAGGAGCTTTGGGGCGAGATGCGTCCCGTCCCAGAGGATCGGCTCGAAGCTTTAGAGGGAGGCGAGGAGATCGAGGTCGCCGATGGGACCCTCATCACCCACTACACGCCGGGACACGCCTACCACCATCTGGCTTATCTCGAACCAGACTCCGGGGCGCTCTTCGCTGGGGACGTGGCGGGTATCCGTCTTCCGGGGCAGTCATATGTGAGGCCGCCGACGCCGCCCCCTGAGGTGGACATCGATGCCTGGATACACAGCATCGGGGAGATCCGTAAGCTCTCTCCGTCGAGCCTCCTGCCGACCCACTTCGGGCGCTACGAGGACGTGGAGCGTCACCTGGGCGAGCTGGAGCAGCGTTTGCAGGATTGGCTGCTCTTCGTCGAGGAGCGGGTGGATCAGGGCGTCTCGCGAGAGGAGATCTCCGAAGAGCTAAAAGACAAGGGCGACGCCGAGATGCTCGCCGAGGGAGGGAGCGTGGAGGAGTCCGAGCGCTACGAGCTTGCCGGCAACTACATGATGCTTGTAGACGGTCTCATAAGGTACATCTCGAAGTAGCGCAGCCGGAAATGGCTGCCGGATGTCCCGTCGGCAGCCGCTTCTTTTGGAGGTTAGTCTTCCTCTTCGCCAGGGGCGGCGATCAAGTTGATCGCTATCCCTATTGCCATGAGTCCCAAAAGCATGACCGGGCTCGTTAGCACTCTGGTCGTTCCACTTTCGATACCGTCGGAGAGTTTCTCCAAGAAAGACAAGACGGCCTCCTCTCTGTCGCTGGATCTGTTCCATGATAGTGCAGTATGCGACAAATCAGGTCCGAGCCGGGTAAGACCTCGTACAATTCGCCCTGGAGGTTCAGCGGAATTTACGCTTCTACTTCCTTCTTTTCTTGAGTTTCTTTCTTTTTATCCTTTTCGAACCCGAGCGAGGGCTCTTTCTCGGCGAGTTCATCCATAACGACGCTTATGACAACCGTCGCCGGGACCGCCAAAAAAGCGCCGATGATCGGTCCCAGAAGCACGCCCAGCACCAGGAAGGCGATGATAACCACGGCCGTGGATATCTTTACCTGGCGGCCCATGATCTGTGGCTGGAGGATGTGAGATTCGGCCTGGTTTAAGACCAGGAAGAGTACGAAGACCTCGATGGCTTTGATCGGCGAGATGGTGAAGGCCAGGAGGACCGGTAAAGCACCACCGACGATCGAACCGGCGAACGGGATCACGTTCAGGATTCCGGCGATGAGCCCGAAGGTGAGAGGCAGAGGAACCCCGAGCAGCCAGAGCCCAACCCCGGCACCCGTCCCTATGGAGGTTGCCACGAGGCCCACACCGACGATCCAGCCACGCAGCCTGGCCCCGACCCGCTCGATAAACTCGTTTACAACCGGACGACGCTCCCTTGGGACCAGCCGCACGATCCCCGAGATATAGGTCCCTGGTTTGGCGGCGAAGTACAGGGCAAGGAATATGACGGCTATGAGCGAGATGATCGCTTCGCCCGTCTTGTAGAGGAGGGTAGGCAGGTAGCTCGCTATACCGGAGAGGTATCCGCGCAACCTCTCCGAGAGGTTCGACAGATCGGGGACGAGGGGCAGACCTTGTAACAGCTTCGCCACGGAATTCAGGGAGCCGAACCCCGAGGAGGTCAACTGACGGAACTCCGTCAAAAGACGCGGGACAATTACGAACCAGGCCAGGCCGATCAAGCCGCCGAGGATTACCAGCAAGACGAGCATCGACAGCCAGGTCGGAAACCGCGCCCTCTCCAGCCCGCGCACGATGGTCCTCAAGACCAGGGCCAGGAGCAGCGCAACCGCTATCAGTTCCAAGATCGGCAGCAACGCGTAGATTAGAAAGAGTACGATAGCCGAGATCACCAGTATGATGGCCGCGAGCGGCGCGCCGTGGCTCAACCTCTTGGATAACTTCTCTTCGCGCTTCTCCTCCCGCATCTTCTCACCCTCGATTTCTCGGCCGGCTTCCGCTTCTTATACCCTTTTTACTAGCTTTCGAGGCATGTTCGAGGGACATTCGCCGGAATGCGCAATCTTTAACAAAGCCTTTACTACCGGCTAATAAAGTAGGGTGATCCTCCATCCCGATCCGGCGAGTTCACCTGAAGCGGCGCGCACGCTCCGGCCTGCGATATTGTCCCTGGTTTTCAAGGGAGCGCCTCGGAGAGTCCTATTTCTTATCCGTCTGTCTCGGCCGCGCGCACAAGCTGCGCGCTTCATCAAGCGCCGGCAGCAGTAGATCGGCGGTGAGACCGTGCGCCGTGATGCCGTCCCGGCCGGTCATGGTGCCCGCCGTGAGCAGCGCGTTGAGAATAGATTCCTCGGTGGCTTCGGCCGCCGCCTCGAACAGCGGCGTCATCCTCTCGTTGGGAACCATCCTCAAGGGTATGGTAGTTGGTGACCCTATCGGGAATCCGCTCCTCGGGATGCCCCGGTTTCCGGTTGCGAAGGCGAGGAAGATGTCGCCGCTCGCGTCGTCGAGCCCGCCGCCCATCCTCCCGAGACCGATGCCCGCTCTTTGGGCGAGCCTCTCGCACTGGTGCGGCAGGAGCGGTGCGTCGGTGGCGAGGATGACGATGATAGAACCGGACCCCGCCGATGCCGATGCCTCCCCGGAGGGAGGCATCGGTGGTGGAACGCGCTCGGTGGTCAGCACCCTCCCGACGGGAGCGCCGTCCACACGCAGCATGTGCCTGCTCCCGTAGTTTGCCTGCACCAGCGCCCCGACCGTCCAGTCACCCTCTTCTTCGGTGGTCCTTCGTGAAGCGGTACCGATACCGCCCTTGAACTCGTGGCAGATCATACCCGTCCCACCACCAACCGAACCTTCCGTAACCGGACCGCCTCTAGCACTATTGAGCGCCTCTCGGGCGTGGGCTGCGGTGACGTGCTGGCCGTTTATATCGTTCAGTATGCCGTCGAAGGTCTCGGCGACCACGGGCATCGACCAGTACAGGTCATCGTCGGTTCGCGCCTCCACCTCGGCCGCTATAAGCGCGTCTCGCACCACGCCTACGCTGTGGGTGTTGGTGATGGCGACCGGTGTGGCGAGAGTTCCGGCTTCCCGGATCCACTCAAGGCCCGTCATCTCGCCGTTACCGTTGAGGCGATGGGCCCCTGCGAAGACCGGCTCATCCCGCGCCAGCCCCTCGCGCGGACAGACGACGGTAACGCCGGTACGCACCGGCCCTTCCCCGACAACCAGCGGCCCCTCACCCCGCGCGACGGTGGCGTGCCCGACCCGCACTCCGGCGACATCCGTAATGGCGTTCTCCGTTCCCGGCGCGAGACAGCCGATGAATATTCCGGCTTCGCGTGCGCGCGTGTTTTTATTCTGCACGGCTGCTCCTACCTTATTGTTTGAGTCCTAACCAGAATGTCACCAATGATAACTCTGTACAATAACGCTA
>JBBPZK010000047.1:0-2661 GCA_038199155.1 Rubrobacterales bacterium
ACGTCGTCGGGCTCGACCGCGAACGTGGCAAACAGTTCGCTTCTGAAGACCTGTCCCGGAAGAGGCTGGAACCTCTGGCCGTGTCCGGGCGCGGGAACGTGGCTTTCGTCCTCGGCGGCGCCCTCGGGCTCGGGCCGGAGATGCTCGGGCGCGCGGACGAGTTGTGGTCGTTCGGGGAGATCACGCTGCCACACGCCCTCGCACGGGTGGTCTTCCTGGAGCAACTCTACCGGGCCGTGAAGATAAGCCGGGGCGAGAAGTACCACTGGTAAACGGTGAGACCCGGCCATTCGTGTATACGCCTGTTAATATTGAAACATGCACGTTCAACTAGACAGGTTCGAGGACGACGGGTGGGCTGTTTTGCTGCTGTACCCGGACGGCAGTCGCAGCTTCGACGCGCCGCGCGAGTTGCTGCCCGAAGAGGCGCGACCCGGAGACGTTTTCGAGGTCCGCCTGGAGCACGACCGGGAGGAGACGGAACGGCTCGCCGCCGAGAATCGCCGCCTGATGGACGAGCTCTTGGGGGGAGAAGAATGAACCTGGAAGAACTGCTGGCGGACGCCGTCCAGGCTACGGCCCGCAGAGCCTACGAGGTAGAGTTAGACGGGGTTCACGTCGAACGCCCCAACGACCCGGAACATGGAGATTTCGCCACGAACGTCGCGTTGGAGAGTGCGAAAGTGTTCAGACGAAATCCTCGTGAGGTAGCCGCGAAGATCGTGGAGGACATAGAGGCTCCTTTCGTGGAGAGGGCGGAAGTCGCCGGACCCGGTTTCATAAACTTCTGGCTCACGCCGGAAGCGCTGTGGGGAGAACTCGGGACGCTGCTCCGGGAGGGTGTAGATTACGGTCGAGGTGAGCCTTCCGGCGAGCCTATATTGCTTGAGTTCGTGAGCGCGAACCCGACCGGGCCGTTGCACGTGGCACACGGGCGGCACGCGGCGTATGGAGATTCGCTGGCGCGGATACTAAGGGCTGCCGGAAGGGTTGTCTCCCGCGAGTATTACTTCAACGACGGTGGAAACCAGATCCGCCTGTTCGCGGAGTCGGTCGCCGTTCGCTACGCGGGTATGTACGGCAAGGAATGGCCGATCTCCGACCCGGAATCTCTCTACAAGGGCGGTTACATAGATGAGATAGTAGGAGACTTGGCCGGTGAATATGGTGAAAGCCTTCTGGAGATGGAACCGGCGGAGGCGCTACAGAAGATCGGCTCGTTCGCGACCGTCTGGTGTATGAATGACATCAGGAAGACGCTGGGGCGAGCACGGGTGACTTTCGACGACTTCTTCAACGAGAAGAGTCTCTACGAATCGGGGGCCGTCGAGGGTGTCGCGGAAGAGTTGAAAGCGGGGGGTTATACCTACGAGAGCGAGGGCGCCCTGTGGCTCGCGTCTTCCAGGCTCGGAGACGACAAGGACCGGGTGCTCGTCAAGGGTGACGGCTCGTATACTTATATGGTCCCGGACCTGGCTTACCATCGAGACAAGCACGAGCGGGGATTCGAGACGGCGGTAGACGTTCTGGGTGCGGATCACGCCGGGTATCCGCCGCGCATCCAGGCCGGATTGGTCGCCCTCGACATTCCGGAGGATTTCCTGGACGTGGAGTTGATCCGTCTGGTGAAGCTGATCCGGGACGGGGAGCAGGTCAAGTTCAGTAAGCGGGCCGGAGCGGTCGTGACGTTGGACGAGCTACTCGACGAAGTAGGAGAGGACGTCGCGCGCTACTTCTACGTGCGCTCCTCCCACAAGACGGAGATGAACTTCGACCTCGACCTGGCCGTGAAAGAGTCGGATGAGAACCCCGTCTTCTACGTCCAATACGCCCACGCCCGCATCGCCAGCATCTTCCGCAGGGCCGGCATAGAAATGGACGATTTGGGAGAAGCGCCGGAAGGACCATTCACCCCGGAGGAACGGGCGCTTGCGCTGGAGTTGCTGGACTTCCCGCGGGTGATCCGGAACGCTGCCGCCCGCCGCGAGGTACACCCGATCCCGACCTACCTCGAAACCCTCGCCACCCGCTTCCACCAGTTCTATACGATCCACCGGGTGCTCGTGGATGAGGAGGACGTACGCGACCGGAGGCTGGCGCTCTGTGCCGCGACCAAGACCGTGCTCGCGAACGGCCTCGACCTTCTGGGCGTGAACGCCCCAGAGAGGATGTGAGCCTTCCCAGACTGTCGAGGAAGTATCTTGAATACGTTTTATAGGTTGCTGGTACGGGCGGGCCGGGTTCCGGTTTTCGTCGGTGCGCTGGTCGTATACGCGGTCGGTACCGTCGCGTCGGCGGTGGCGATGAGCGGGAGGCGCGCTCCGGCTGTTGCCTTTTCGCTGGCACTCGTATCGGCCGGGATAGTGGCCGATAAGCTCTCAGGTTTTCTCAAGGGATTCTTTCCGAAACGTCCGTAGAGAGGACGGAAGGCCCGGATCTCACTCTGTTATACTCCTTATGCTTTATTCGAGACAAAACGGCATCGGGGAGAGTATGAGCAAAGAAGGCCGGTTGACTATCTGCCAGATCAGCGATATCCACTGCGGCAGTCCCTATTTTGTCTCCGACCTTCTGGAGCGGTCCATACTGGAGATCAACGACCTGGACCCTACGGCGGTAGTCGTCTCGGGTGACCTGACGGACGCTGGTTACCGGCAGGAG
>JBBPZK010000048.1:0-2360 GCA_038199155.1 Rubrobacterales bacterium
ACCTCTATAACCTCGACCGAGAAGTAACGCCGGAGACGGCCGAGGTAGTCCTCGCAACCCTCATCGGCCCAACCCTTCGTCTTGCCGACGGCGACTATCGTTGCACGCTGGAGCATCGCCCTCTTACTCCACCTCGAAGAGACGTCGCAAGCCTGTTCCTTCAGCGTAGCGGTAGACGTGCTCGCTGCCTTCCGGGGACGCTCCCACCTCGATCCAGGGCGTCGGATGCCCCGCAAGCGCCGCCCGCACCCGGACCCCGTCGTAACCAGCCTCCCGCAAAGCCCGGCTCACGGTCCCGCAAGCGCGGGCCGGCGAGTTGTTGGTGGAAGAGAGGTGCGCCAGAACGAGGTCTTTCAGGCCGTGCGGGGCCAGGGCGAGGGCAGTCTCAGCCGCCTGATGGTTCGAGAGATGGCCGGACGAAGAAGAGACCCGTCGCTTCAACTCCACTGGGTACGGTCCCCGGCGAAGCCAGTCCGGGTCGTGGTTAGCTTCCAGGACTACCGCGTCGGCCCCGAGCAGACTTGTCATTACTCCGGGGACCACTTCCCCGAGGTCGGTAGCGAGAGCCGCAACCCGCACCCCGTCAGAGATCCGCAACCCATAGGTAGGCGCGTCGTGCGGTATCTCGAAAAAGTGGGCGTTTAGATCTCCAATTTGGAAAGTCTCTCCGGCGTTTACGACCGTCGTACCCGGCCGTTTCCAAACGCCGGGAGCGGCGTATACTTCGACGCCGCGCTCTCTAACCAGGGAACGGACGCCGGAGGTATGGTCTGAGTGTCCGTGAGTCAGGAGTACGGCGTTCACGCTTTCGAGGCTGCGTCCGATACTGGCGAGAAGCCCGGCGATGCGCCGACACGAGAGCCCGGCGTCGAGCAGCAGGCCCGCGCCGTCCGATTCAATATACGTCGCGTTGCCCGAGCTACCGCTCGACAGAACACTCAGCCGCAAATTCGCCCTTCGAGTCCTTCAGAAAACAGTTTGGGAGATCTTAACACGACTCTAAAACCGCCCAAGGCTGCACTCAGGACTTCTTGCTTACGAGCTCTCCTTGAACGATCAGACGCTTCTTGTAGTCCGGCAGCGTACAGGTCTGCAGCGTAACGACACTCTTCCCGGCCACCGGGTTCATCACCTCGACGTTGCTCGGGTCTACGACCTCTTTCTTGTCGACCCGATAGTAATATTCGCCGCCGTTGGAGTCTTTCAAGAGGATTTCATCCCCCGTCTGGACCTTGTCGAGATCGTAGAAGATGTACAAGGAACCGCTCCCCGTGTACCCGATACGGTGCCCGGCGATATATGAGTTCGCCCCCTTCTGCCAGGGGAAACCAGTGGCCGGGACGTGAATGGTCGACTTCGCGAGCGCGTCCTCGGAAGTCGAGTTGTAGACTGGAACGCCGCTCAAGCCCATCGCCGGAACGGTCAGGTAGAGCGTTTTGTCTTTCGGGCCGCCGGGATCCCTGCCGAAGTTAAACGGCCTGACGTTCGGTATCGCACCCGCAGAGGAACCCTCCGGTACCACCTTGCTGGAGCCACCACCAGGGCTAGTATCGTTCCACTTGCTGAAAGTGGGCGCCCCGGTCAACTCTTTTTTCGGGAGAATGTCCTTTGGCAGCACGCCCTTTACGGTAGTATCGCCGGAATTTTTCGACTTTGGCTTGGAGCTTTTATCTTTGGAAGACTCGGGCTGCGTAGAGCTGGTTTTGGAAGTAATTTCACCGGTCGTACCGCCCGAGAACCTTGGAATGGTGGAACTCATCCCGGTAGAGCTCTGGGTAGTGAAATTCGGCTGCATCGTCTGTGCTTTAGCGACCGCCTTCTTGTTCCCGTTTTGGGAGGAAGAGGTAGAGTTGCTACAGGCCGCGAGTGCCAGCAGGGAGATAAAAAGCAGGGCGGCAATTGCCGCCCTGCCTGCTATAGAACTATGTCGAGGCAATTAGATCCCGGTTCCGACCTAGATAGCCCGGAAAGGTCCGCCGCCGGACGCGCCGCCGGTGTTCGGCATCTGCGACATCCCGAGGAACGGGGCTATAGCGTTGAGCACCTCTTCCTTGGTCATGGCAGCCGGGAAAGGCTCGAGAACTCCTACCACGTTGCCGAACAGGCTGTTGATGGCGACCACGTGCTCGTCCTCGACGCCGACGATGCTGCCGGCTGCGGCGAGGAGGTCCGGGCTCTGGATCAGCGGTGCCTGGCCCAGGTACGCGCCCACGCCGACCGGCTCGAAAGTCGCGGCCAGCTTCAGGATCGAGTCCTGGCTCGAAAAAGCGTCCGAGGGGAACGTGAACGTGGGCTTCGCAACCGGGGTCGCGCCCGCAGCCTGAAGGAACTTGGTTATCGCGTCGACGTGCGCGTTCTCG
>JBBPZK010000049.1:0-8555 GCA_038199155.1 Rubrobacterales bacterium
ACGTCTGGAAGGAGACGCCTTTCATAGCACTCGTCGTACTCGCTTCCTTACGAGGAGTCGCCGCAGAGCTAGAAGACGTTGCACGTACCCTCGGGGCGGGCGCGTGGCAGCGGTTCTGGTACGTGGTGTTTCCGGTGATCTCGCCGGGGATAGTGGCGGCGAGCCTCATAGTCTTCGCCTTCACGTTCGGGGCATTCGAGGTGCCGTACCTGCTCGGCAAGACCTACCCGACTATTCTGCCGGTGACGGCTTACAACGAGTACCGGGACATAGAGCTTACCTCCCGCCCGATAGCGATGGCGATCAACATCCTGATCTCCCTGGTGACCGCCGCATTCGCCGCCGCCTACCTCCGCATCGCGAAAGACCTCGGCCGTGGGTGAGAATTTTGGATAAACGCCGGAGCAACCTCGGCCTCACGCTGGTGGCGGCGCTGGTCGTGCTGCCGTTCGTCCCGCTCGTCCTGTGGACCTTCGCCGGAGAGTGGCGCTTCCCGGACCTGCTGCCGTCGGAGTGGTCGCTGAGGGGTGTCCGCTACCTGCTGGAGCCGGGTGGGAAGGTAGTGTCGGCGACTTTGACGAGTTTGCTGATCGGGGTTTCCGTGGCCCTCGCCTCGGTCGTGGTCGGGCTGCCGGCCGGGATGGCCCTCGGCGGTTACGAGTGGCGTTTCAAGGGGGTCGTGATCTTCTTTATCCTGCTCCCGATCCTCGTCCCGCCGCTCGCTTCTACGATGGGCATCCACCTGACGTTTATCCGGCTCGGGCTGGCGGATACGGTCTTCGGGGTGTTCCTGGTCCATCTGGTGCCGACGGTTCCCTACACGGCCATCATCCTGACCAGTGTCTTCGCCGAGAGGACGGGAGAGTTGGAGGAGGCCGCGCGCACGCTCGGGGCGAATCCCTGGCAGGCGTTCGTCCACGTCACGCTGCCGGAGGTCGCGCCTGGGGTTGCGGTGGCTGGGTTGTTCGCGTTCCTGATCTCCTGGGGACAGTACATCCTGACGCTCCTGATCGGGGGCGGCAACGTCGTCACCCTGCCGATGCTACTCTTCTCCGCAGCCTCCGGCAACGACCCGGTCCACACCTCCGCCCTCGCCCTCGTCTTCGCGGTTCCGGCGATCCTGGCCCTCATCGTAGCCCTCCGCTTCCTCAAACCCGGCGAGAGCGGCGGCGGCCGGGGCTTCCTGGGCCTCGGTAAGGTCTCGTGAGGAATTCTTCGAGCGCCCGGCTGGAGCTACAGAGTCTCTCCCACAGCTACGCTCGCGGCGATGAACCAGCGCTCTCGGAGCTGTCACTCACGGTCGAGCCGGGGGAGTTGGTGGCGCTGCTCGGGCCTTCCGGCTGCGGAAAGACCACGGCGCTGAAACTCGTAGCCGGATTGCTGCGGCCAACAGCGGGAGACGTGCTGGTGAACGGGCACTCCGTGGTCGGTACACCACCGGAGAAGCGGGAGGCGGCGATGGTCTTCCAGAAGTCGCTGCTCTTCCCTCACATGAGCGTCGAGGCGAACGTCGGATTCGGGCTCAGGATGCGCCGCGTCTCGCGCGAAGAGGCATCAGAGAAGGTAAAAGAGGCGCTCCGGCGGGTCAGGATGGAAGGCTTCGCGGACAGGAAGCCGGACGAACTCTCCGGCGGCCAACAGCAGCGAGTCGCGCTGGCGCGGGCGCTGGTCACGGGACCGCGACTCTTGCTCCTCGACGAACCTTTGAGCGCCCTCGACGCCAACCTTCGCGAGGAGATGCGCGGTCTCATAAAGCGTCTGCAGCGAGAGGGAGGATACACTACCGTCTTCGTTACCCACGACCAGGAAGAGGCGGTGATTCTGGCCGACCGTATCGCCCTCATCTTCGACGGCAAGCTCCAGATGTACGACCGGCCCGAGGCTTTCTACGACCGCCCGGTAAACCGAGCCGCCGCCCGATTCTTCGGGGCGACCAACTTCATCGAGGGCCACGCAGAAAACGGCTCCGTGAAGACCCGCCTCGGAGAGTTGAAACTACAAAGTCCTGCTCGGCCTGGCGAAGTCACCCTCACCATCCGCCCGGAGGCCGTTCGAATAGAAGGCGGCGAGAACTCCTTCCCGGTCCGCGTGGCATCGGCGACCTTCCTCGGTACTCAGGTCCACTACACCCTCGAAGCCCACGACACCAGCCTCCGAGCGGCCTTGCCGCCTCACGTCCGGCTGGCGGTCGGGGACGAGGTAACGGCCCGCCTCCCGGCCGAGTCGCTGTGGGCGATCGAGGGCTAGCGTAGAGCGTCGGTTACTATGTCACGGTGGTCGAAGGCGTGTTCGACAGCGTCCGGGGCGAGGACTTACAACTTCCGATGCTTCGGAGTCAGCCTGCATCTGTCCGCTCAAGGGACGGGCGAGGAAAGCGACGCTAACGTTGTGTCCGCGAGGGTCGCGTTCCGGTTCGGAGTAGACGCCGACGAGGCGGGTGATCTCGACCTTGAGGCCCGTCTCCTCTTCCGTCTCGCGGACAGCGGCCTGCTCCACAGTCCCCCCACCTCGACGAACCCGCCCGGCAGCGCCCACTGTCCCTCGAAAGGGTCGTTGCCGCGACGCACCAAGACTATTCCCTCCTCTGAGAGTATGACGATATCTACCACAAGCTTCGACGTCTCGGGACCTGCCGTCTTTTTACCTCCAGCGTCGAGTTTCTGATCCAATGTACTACCCGCGTCTTGCGGGTAGTACACCCCGCCCTTACGATTCGACTGTCGCGAGTAACTCCGCGCACCTGAGGGCCTGATCCCAGACCTCCGCGCTATCTTCCAGCACCCAGAAAGCCGCGAGAACGGCCTGCGCGAAACCCCAGCCCCAGACTCGCCGGAGATCCAGGTCGAGTTCCTCGGACAACTGGTACACTCGGCGCTCCAGGACCTCGCCTGGCCGGGGTTCTTTCAGCAGCCAGTCCGGGTTGTGAAGCATGGCCGCAGTTTCGTAGGCGGGGTCTCCGACGACTCCCTTCGGGTCGATCGCGAGCCAGGAATCGCCCTCTCTGCTGGATGAGTACAGTATGTTCTCCTGGTGGAGGTCGCCATGCAGGAGGACTTGTTCTTCTTGCGAGGAGAGCAACTCGGCGAAGAGTGACTCGGCGCGCTCAACGAGCGCTTCCGGCATCGGGCCGGTCCCTCCTCCGAAACGGTCCCTGAGCCGGTCGAACCCTCGCGCCCACCTGGACACCGTCGGGAAAGAGTGGTCCGGCGGTACGGGACGATGCAGCTTTCGGATAACGTCCGCAGCCGCCAAGGTTGCCGCCTCCTCGTCCCGGACGTTATACAGTTGCTCGCCCGGCTCGACGCGTTCCATCAGCATCGCCCCGAGCCCCAAGTCTAGTTCCAGCAGCCGAACCGCTCCCCGTCCGTCGAAAGCTTCTAGCGCCAGCGCCCCTGAGGCGAACTCTTCGTCTCCTGGCACGCAGAGCTTTAGGACGGCGGGCGTACCGTCGGCGCACCAGACGGGGGCGACCCAGTTGTACCAGATCCCCGCGAAGGGTTGCCCCACATTGTCGAGCCCCCACAGCTCCCGCAGAGAAGAAACGAGCCCCGGCAACCGGCGGAGCCACTCCTCGCCCTCCG
This sequence comes from Rubrobacterales bacterium, assembly GCA_038199155.1. GTDB lineage: Bacteria > Actinomycetota > Rubrobacteria > Rubrobacterales > Rubrobacteraceae > JBBPZK01. Next base: position 3,582 of record JBBPZK010000049.1, read on the forward strand.
CGCCACGCATCCGAACGACGTTCCGGACCATCCGGCCGGGGATGCGCAGCGAACCTTTGGTTTTATCTCCGCCGTACATACTGGACCTCCGGCAACGGTCGGGGAATTGATCGTGTCGAGGCTAGTATAGTCGCGCCGCGGCGGCGAGGACGGTATGATGGAGTTGGTGGAAGGGCGAACATGAAAGCTTTGTGTATAAGCGATCGTGTGGAGCAAGTGCTCTATGGTCCGAACCTCAGGTCCTACGCGAACGGAGTCGAGGCGGTTATCTCCTGCGGGGACTTGCCGTTCGAGTACCTGGAGTACGTCGTCACTTTCCTGGGCGTGCCGCTCTACTACGTGCTCGGCAACCACGACCCAGGGCCGGACGGATCCGAATATCCGGGGGGATGCACGCCTCTGGACGGACGGATCGAAGCCGTAAACGGCGTGACGATGGCCGGGCTCTCGGGCTCGATGCTGTACTCCGGCGGCCCGAACCAGTACACTGAGCGCCAAATGCGCCGCCGGGCACGGTCTCTCTCAGTCCGCATCCGCTACCGGGGCTTGCTCGGCAAACCATCTCCTCGCGTCATCGTCACCCACGCCGCCCCTTTCGGACTCGGGGACCGCGGGGACCTGTGCCATACAGGTTTCGGTTCGTTTCTCGGGTTTATGGACCGTCACCGGCCGCCGCTCTGGCTCCACGGTCACATCCACCTGATGAACCCGTTGGAAGAGCGGGTGACGGTTCGGGAAGAGACGAAAATAGTCAACGTCTACGGTCATCGCATCCTCGAAGTGTAGATTCCTGGTCCCCAAAGCCTTGTTCTCTCGCGTGGGGCAGTATAGATTCTCTCTGTGACGAGTTTGATGGACCTCAACGAGCAGGCGGATAAGGACTTCTCCAACGCCCGGAGAAAAGCATTCCTGAGGCGGGTCGGAGCTTATCTTAGGAGGGATCCCGGCTCCAACCAACTCCTATCCTTCGACGAGGTGAAGAGCGCGCTCGGGATCGTCTCCCAGGTCTACATCGGGATGCGGGGGGTGCCGGTCGCGAAAGTGGTCGGCAGCGTCGGCCGTCACCGGGACTTCGACCGGGCGTTCCTTCCCTCCAAGAGCGGGGACGTCGCGAGGCGTTGGAAGAAGATCGACCAGATGATGCATCGGGCCGAAGAGCTGCCGCCGGTCAGTTTGTACAAGATCGGAGACGCTTATTTCGTCCAGGACGGCAACCACCGCATCTCCGTCGCCCGCCAGCAGGGTGTCGAGATCATAGACGCCGAGGTCACCGAACTTCGAAGCCGGGTCCCGGTAGACTCCGCCCTCACTTCCCGCAACCTGCCGGACAAGATAGAGCACCGCCACCTGCTCGAACGCCTGCCGATGGACCGGGTCTTGCCGGAGGTGAAGGTAGAGCTATCGGACATCTCCGACTACCGGAAGCTGGCGACGTACATCGAAGCCCACGGTTTTAGGCTCTCGCAACTCTGGAAGCGTTACGTCTCCCCGGAGGAAGTCTTGAGGGACTGGTACGAATACTCCTACGCTCCGATCTCCGAGATGATCCGGGAAGAACGCATCCTCGACGCCTTCCCCGGCCGCACCGAGCTTGACCTATACTTCTGGGTCATCTACCACCGCGAAAGGCTCGCCCTCGAAAGCCGCGACGAGCGAGTAACCCCCGAGGCCGCCAAAGATGACATCCTCAAAAAAGGCCGCCGCTAACGCGCCCAACCTTCCCCGGAGAACGTCTGAACGAACCGCCTCTCGCGCTATCTATCTGTTCGGGACGTAGCGTCTGTAGCCAGCGATGTTGTAGTAACTGTTCTTGAAGGTAGCGTAACGCACCACGGTACCCGGCTGGGGCGCGTGGATCATCTGGTTGCTCCAGGTGATCAGGCCGACGTGTTGAATACCCGGTCCCGTACCGTCATAGCGGCCAAAAACCAGGTTGCCGGGGGCCGGAGTGGATACTCTAGTACCGTACTTGAACTGCTCGGCGGCGTTGTGCGGCAGGTATTTACCGAACTTCTTATAGACCGTCATCGTTAGTCCAGAGCAGTCAACACCGTTGCGCGAAGCACCTCCCCACTTGTACGGAACACCGAGCCAGGTCTTCGCCTCGCGCACTACCTTGAGCCCGGTCGGTCCGCTAGAGGTCGTGGTACCGCTCGTCAACCGCACGACTTTGACGGCGTCGGCGATTATGTATCCTCTACCCTTGCTCCTGCTGGCGACTTGTATCCGGTAGGAATCACCGGCGTTGAGGGTGTAAGTACCGAGGTAGACCCACTTGCCGCCGTTCTGTCTCTGGTTGACCGTTTTTAGCTTCCATCCGCTGCTTGCTTTCACCCAGAAGCGCGTTCTGTTGTTGTAGCCGGAGTCGGAGGGCCAGCGGGCGAGGACCCGATAGGAACCTTTTGCAGGCGTCCTGATCTTAAACCTGGCATTGTCGGTGACAGAGAGCGGCCTTTTCAGGACCCTATAATTCTTGCCGTAGTCCGTATTCGAGTGAAAGTTGCTAAAGACCCAGCGCCCGGAAGCCTGGAAGCGATTGGAGTTGAAATTGTCTACGATCTGGGTATACGGCGAGGCGGACGCACCGGGCGCAATCACCAGTAGCGCTCCAAGCGCAACACCAAACGTCAGGAAAATAGTAGCGTAAAGCCCAAACAATCGTTGCACTCTGCCCCCTCCAGGACTCGTGATCTTTTTCTAACTATATATAGTTCTCGTCCCAGAGACTCAAACCTTTAGTAATTCTTGGAATTTTCTCGTAACCTAATCCTGGGCCTCTGATTTTCGCCCTCTACACAAAGCGAAATGCCGCAACCGGTGAGTCCGGCTGCGGCGCTCGCGTGGGCGGGGTTGTAGGGGCTAGCTTCCCGAGAATTCTGAGAGGTAGCGGGTGACCTCGACTTTGTTCTCGGTGAAGAACCTGACGCCGTCCTTGCCGGTAGCGTGAAGGTCTCCGTAGAAGGACTCTTTTATACCGTTGAACGGGAAGAATGCCATCGGGGCGGCCACGCCGACGTTTACCCCGAGCATCCCGGCCTCCACATTCTCCCGCCAATGCCTGACCGCCGCGCCGTTCTCGGTAAAGATGGAGCAGGCGTTGCCGAATGAGGAGCCGTTGGTGAACTCTATAGCTTCGTCCAGAGAACTGACCCTCACGACCGAAAGGACGGGACCGAAGATCTCCTCGCGACCAACCCGCATCTCTCCCGTCACGTTGTCCAGTAGCGTCGGCCCCATGAAGTAGCCTTTCTCGAGCGGCGCCTCCCTGCCATCCAGGACTACATCCGCCCCTTCTTCTTCTCCGAGGTCTATGTAGCCCTTTACCTTCTCGCGGTGTGAATCACGGATGACGGGCGTTAGCTCGGAGCCGTCTTCGCTGCCGGGACCTACCTTCATCGAAGAAGCCGCGTCTTTCATTCTCTCCACCAACTCGTCGGCTACTTCTCCCACAGCTACCAGCACGCTCCCGGCCAGGCACCGCTCCCCGGCGTTGCCGTAAGCGGATGAGATTATGTTCGGGACTGCTTTATCGAGGACGGCGTCGGGCATAACGATCATCGAGTTCTTGGCCCCTGCGAGCGCCTGAACCCGCTTGCCGTGTGAAGTTCCGGTCTTGTAGACGTGCTCGGCGACCGGCTGGCTGCCGACAAACGAGACCGCCTCTATCCCCGGATGCTCCAGGATGGCGTTGACCGCCTCTTTAGCCCCGTTGACGATGCTAAAGACTCCGTCCGGCAGACCCGCCTCCGCCCATAACTCGCCCAAGCGCTGGGCGCAGAGCGGCGTCCGCTCCGACGGCTTCAGGATGTAGGCGTTGCCGGCAGCTATGGCTACCGGCATCGTCCACAGCGGCACCATGCAAGGGAAGTTGAACGGCGTTATCGCCGCGACCACCCCGAGCGGGTAGCGGTAAGAGGCATTATCTACTCCCCTCGCCACGTCCCTGACGGTCTCGCCCATCATCAGGGTCGGCATGCCGCAGGCAAACTCGACCACCTCTATGCCGCGCCGCACCTCACCGCCAGCGTCCTTCTTATCCTTGCCGTTTTCAAGCGTCACGAGGTCTCTAAGCTCCTCGAAGTGCTCTTCCAGGAGCATCTTGAAGCGGAAGAGTACCTGGACTCGTTGGATGACCGGGGTCGCGGACCAACTTTTGAAGGCTTCGGCGGCTTTCTCGACCGCCCGGTCCACGTCTTCGGCCGTACCGAGAGGGGTTTCGGCTACTACTTCACCTGTGGATGGGTCGTAGACCGGTTCAGTTTCACCGCCGTTACCCTCTTCCCACTTACCCCCGATCAGGTTCCGAACTGAAAGATTCTCTTTTTCTACTTGCATGTTCTCCTCCTGTATCTCACGCGTTTCCCCACAACGAAACTACTTGCCGCCTTTTCTAAAGGCTTCGAGGTCCTTCTGATACAGCGAGAAAGGAGCATTCATCAGGTCCGTATAGGAACCCATCGCCTCCTGAAACATCTCCTGGAAAGCCTCTAGCTGCTTGCCCGAACCTTCCATCATCTCGCGGGCGTTGTCCTGGGCTGCTTTTGCCTGGTTCTCCAACTCGCCTCTTATGCTCTCGAAGAGGTTCCTGGTCAGCTCCGTGTTCTTCTCCTGAAGCTCGCCGAACTTCTCCGCGACCTGACGGTAGGAGTCGAGGCTCTCGGCGAGGGCGCGGTTGGTCCTCTCCTGGTTCTCCAGCGCCTCCTCGACGACCTTCGCGTGCGACTCCATCGCCGTGGTCAAGGCCCGGTTCGCTTCGGCCTGGCTCTCCAATACCCCGCCGACGCCTTCCACCCAACCCTGCGCGAGCCGGACGTTCCGCTGCTGCGCCTCGGCGACATTTTCAGCGGCCCTTCGGTAAGACTCTCCGAACGCCTCACCCATCTTCTGGATCGTCTTCTCAGGCTCTCTTTCGGTCATGTCTACCTCTCTTTCCTAGACCACTTTTCCCATTCTAACTGTTTGAGGTGGAGAGAG
>JBBPZK010000050.1:0-7476 GCA_038199155.1 Rubrobacterales bacterium
CATCCGGGGTTGCGGGCCAGTATGAGGTGCGTCCCGCGTCCCGGCACGGGCGCGAATTCGACGCTCTCGAAGCCTGCCCCGAGGAGCCACTCTTCGTAGTCTTTAGCCGAGTAGGTGCCGCCACGAGCCGTCGTGACGAGCATGTTCACGGCAAAAAGAGCCGCATCTTCGCTCATGCCGCGCACAAACTCCCGGACCACGAGCAGCCCGCCCGGGGCGAGCGAGTCACGCATCATCCCGAACAGCCGCCGGTTCTCATCCGGACCATACATGTGCGAAGTGTTTCCGAAGTAGATAGCCTCGAACGGCCCATCTGGAATCGTCTCGTTCATGTCCCCGGTCTCTGTAAAGATTCCCGCGGAGGCCAGAGGCTCTTTCATCAACTCGATCACCCCCGGACGGTCGAACACGGTCACGCGTGCCCCGCTTTTTGCGAAGGCTTCGGCGTTTGTGCCCGGCCCACCACCGACATCGAGTATGGTCGCTCCCTCAGGAAGGAGCGGTAAGAGCGCCTCCGCGACAGCATCCGCCCCGGCCCGCGCCCCGCTCCTCATCGCCCCTATAAACGTGGGCGTCCCGGAGAAATTAGGCGAGGTACGGTCCTCGACCGGGTCGCCGCTTTTCAGGATCTCCGGCATCCGGCTCCAACTGGAGATCAAGCCGAACCTGTGGACCACGCTCGCCCCGACGTAATCTACGTGATCCTGCTCGAGCAGCGGCCCCCGATGCTCCCCGACAAGCAAGAAGCTTTTTCTTGTCTCCTCCATCAACCCGATCTCCGCCAGCGCCGAAAGGACCACGTAGACGGCCCGCCGGTCGAGGCCGAGCATATCCGCGACTTCAGACGCAGTACAGGGCTTCTCCACGACCGCACTCACGAGCCCGTTCTCCAGCGCCGAGCCGAGCAGAATCGCCTCCCGCCAGTCGAGCTCCGTGTAGTTTATTCGTGCCATGTTGGCTTGATTGTACTCCGCCGGAAACCGGCTCCACACTTACGAAAGCGGCACAACCTCCCCAACCGGTTCACCGTGCAGATTGAAGGTCTCGAGCGAACCCGTCTCCATCGGAAGCTCCACGCCCCGGCGGACTAGCGCGGACGAGGCGGCTGGTTTCACTGCCCGGCCGGTGCCGTCGGAGACCTTGATCGCAAGCCCCCACCCCTCCGGGCTCCCGGCGGCGAAAACGGCCTCCGCACCTCCCTTGACGACGAGGTTTGTCTTCTGCATTAGATCCGTGTCGAAGCGGCCGGCGCCAGCGACCATGTAAGGATGTTCCCGCATCGCGCCGCTTATTCTGCCTGCAGCCTCCGAAAGCTCATTGGGCAGGTTCTCTCCAGTCGCGAGGCGTGCAAAGCCGGTCGCGAGGCTCCTGAGCGGCAAGGCGAAGGTCGGGACGCCGCAATTATCTCCGGCAACGAGCACCTCGTCCCGCTCGACCCCGCAGACCAGCGAGAGCGTTTCCAGGATCCACTGTTGCAGTGGGTGCTCCGGGGTCCGGTAGCCTCCGAGGTCCCAGCCTTCGTGGGCGCAGACGGCCAGCATACCGGCGTGCTTTCCTGAGCAGTTGCCGTGAACGGGACGCGGTTCTTCTCCGCTCCGGACGAGCTTCTCGGCCACCGGCGCGTAGAGTGGAGGGTGCGCCCCGCTCTGGAGGTCTTCTTCCGAGAGCCCGGCTTTTTCGAGAATGGACCGGACGGCGTCCAGATGGACTTCTTCGCCGTTGTGGGAGCCGCAGGCGACAGCCAGCTCTTTCGTCGTGAGCACGAAATTGTCGGCAGCCCCGGAGAGGACGAGCGGCAGAGCCTGGAACGGTTTGGCCGAAGAGCGAGGGTAAACGTATCCTTCCGGGTCGCCGATCTCGTCCAGCACTACGCCCTCCGTGTCACAGAAGACCAGCCGTCCCCGGTGGAGGCTTTCGATGATTGCTCCACGGCTAACGCCAACGAGGGGAGCGTCCATCGGGAAACCGGCGGACTGATCTTCTGGGAGCAGCGCTCTATCCTCCGGCTATCTGGATGATACGGAGCGCGACCATGTCGTGGGCGACGCGCATGCGGGCCATCGCCGCTGGGAAATCATCGTCGGCGTAATACTCGACGGCTTCATCCAGGAGCGCGCGAAGCTTCTCCAGCAGTTCCTCTTCCCCACCGCCGGGACCGGCTCCCCGGACGCTTGCCTGGGACATCCCGATCATGACCGACGCACGCGGAGTCCTCAACCACATCGAGAGTATGGCCGTATCCAGATACCCGCTGATGCGGAGCAAATGCCCGGCTCTGAGTGCCGCCGTTGCTTTCTCTTTCAAGAGAACCACCGCCGGATGTTGCCGGAGAGGATGCCGGGCAGGGCTTCGTCGGAGACGCCGGCCGTTTCGGCGGAGGCGAGGGTTGCGTGAAGAGTCGCGGGCAGGTCACCGTAAGGGATATCCGAACCGTAGCAGATCCGCGCCGGGTCCAACAAGCTGAAGAGGATGTACAAATCTTTCGCCCGAACTACCGAAGTCTCGAACAGGACGTTCGGGTGGTCTTCGAAAGCCCGGACGGCTTCAAGGACTTCGACCATCGCGGCGTGGCCCAGGATAAGGCGGAGTTCAGGATGGGCTTCGACAGTCGGGAGCAGCGGCTCAACGATCCGCTCCATCGCCATGCCGGTGTGGATCAAGACCGGCAAGTCCGCCTCCGCCGCCATCCCGAGCAACCTGACCACCCGTGGGTCGTCCAACTCGAACTTCTGGGAGACGGGATGCAGCTTGAGCCCCTGAAACCCACGCTCTGCACAACGCTCGAACTCCCGCTCGTAGTCGCGGTGCGGGTTGAGCCGAAAGAACGGCACGAAGAACTCCGAAAACTTCTCGTAAGCGTCCCAGACCACGTCGTTCGGCCCGGAGAAGTCGTCGAGGGCGTTCGGGTCGTTCAGTGGAAAGACGATGCTCCTCACAACCCCGGCCGCCTCCATCCGCTCGCGCATTCCCTCGGCCGTCATGGTTCGCCCGTCCACGTCGGCCCCGATGTGCGCGTGGGCGTCGAAGATTTCAGTGCCGGACGGTATCTTCTCCACGACCCAGTCCCACACGTCCGCCATCGCCCCGGATGTCAGGACTTCTATCTCCTGCTTACGCTCCGCCTCTGTAGCCAACCTTACCGCCTTATCCGTTTTCGACTTGGAAACGACGCCCCTGCGATGTTATCAGGCTGATTACTATGCTGCGATAGTCCGGAGACAAACTTTCTGCCCGGACAGTAACCACCGGACAGCTCTCACCGGCGCGACATGAACCAGCAGAGCACGTCGAGGACCTCTGACCATCCTACCGTGGTGAAGCCGAACCTCTCGTAGTAACGGGAGTTGCGCTCAGTGTCGGTCTCCAGGTATGCGAAGCCAGCATCATCAACCAGGTCCAGGAACGCATTCAGCAAGGCGGTGCCGAGGCCCTCGCCTCTCAGGTCAGAGCGGACGGTGAACGGCCCCAAGTGCCAGTGCGCCTCGTCGGATGGGTCGTTTGCTCCCCAAGCGGCGCGCCAGGCGAGGAACCTTTCACGAACCGCCGGCGGCAGCGTTTCCGTCTCCGCAGCCAGTGTCTCCTTCCGCTCCCCGGAGAGTGGGCAGGCGCCGGGCGGACCCCAGACTGCGGCTCCCAGTATCTCCCCACCCTCGGAGACGACGAGCGCAGGACGCTCGGTAGCTCGCAGGATAGCCCCGAAGCTCAACTCCAGAGAGCGCAGACGCTCCTCGCGGTCAGGGCCATGAACCGCCAGGTGAATGGGATTTTCGGCCATACCACTGGCGATCACACGGGCGGCGAGAGGTCTCTCTTCAGGGTGCATCGGACGGATCTCCACGCAGGCAGAATACCATCTCAATAGGTGGGCGAGGTTCTCACACTTCCAAAAGCCGGGGCTCTGCTCAGATCCAGGTTATACCGTCAGAAGCGCACAACTTCGGCAACCCGCAACCAACAGCATAGATTTCCTCTTCGAAGTTGGCCCAAAGAACCACCGCATGACACTCCGCCGCGTCCGTAAAGCTGAGGTAAGGGCTGGACGCTTCGTCTAGTACGTACGGCGCTTCCACTGCGGCCGCGCCAAAACCGAACTTGCATTGAGGGCGATCCAGGTCACGGAATAAGATCACTACATCGTGCTCCGGCTGGGAAGTATCCAAGTAGATCTCATCCACCCATACTTTCCCTGTTTCAGCTCTGGGCCTACTGCTCTGTTTGTGCGGATCAAGAAGCATGCCGGAGTCTCTGAAGGACTACATTCTCGTACTTTCGCCTGCGGTTCTCGAACTTGTCCTGCGACATTCTAGTCTTTTTGCTGGAGTGTGAGTACAGAGACGCGGGGGCCGTCCACGCTCTTGACGTTCAGGGCCGCGCCTTCGACTTCTACGGTGTCGCCAGGCTCGGGCGGGCGTCCTAAAGCACCTAGTATGTAGCCACCGATGGTATCGAAGTCCTCGTGCTGGAGGTCCAGGTGGAAACGCTCGTTCACATCGGTTATCGGGATGCGGCCGTCTATGGCGAAGAGGTCTTCTCCGATCTGCTCGATTGAGGCCTCGTTCTCGTCGAACTCGTCCTGTATCTCCCCGACGATCTCCTCCAGCACGTCTTCTATCGTGATAAGCCCTTCGACACTCCCCCACTCGTCGATGACTATCGCCATCTGGAGCTTGCGTTGCTGGAACTCCTTGAGGATTTCATCTATCCGCTTGTTCTCCGGCACTACCAGACATTCCCGGATCAGGGGACCTATGTCGAAGCTCTCCGGCTCTTCGCGGGCCGCCCGGAACAGGTCCTTGACGTGGACCGCCCCGAGGACGTGATCCACGTCGCCTTCATAGACCGGATAGCGCGTGTAGGCTCCGAAAGCCGCCTTCTCGACCAACTCATCGAGAGGCGCGTCCTCCGGCAACGCCTCGATATCCGGGCGGGGGACCATAATCTCCCTTACCACCGTATCGCCGAAGTCGAAGACGTTGTTCAGGTATTCGCGCTCTTCGGGCTCCAGCACGCCGGAAGCGGTGGAGGAGGTGATCATGAGCCGCAACTCTTCCTCGGAGTGGACCTCCATCTCCCCACCGAGTCGAATTCCCCACGGCCTCAAGACGAAGTTGGTCGAGGTATTTACCAACCAGCTAACGGGCCGTAAGAACAGCATGAAGAACTTCAAGGGGCGGCAGATCCAGAGCGCCATCCTCTCCGCCCGCTGGATCGAGAAATACTTCGGTGCCTGCTCTCCGAAGACGAGGTGCGCGTAGGTGATGAGCCCGAACCCGAGGGCCACCGCGATGACCTCTATCACCCGATCGTTGCCCAGCCCAATCGCCATGAAAATGGGCTTTATCAGGGCGGCAACCACCGGCTCTCCGACCCAACCAAGCGCCAGCGAAGCCATCGTGATACCAACCTGGCACACTGAGAGATAACCGTCGAGATCCCGCAAAGCCTCCCGCACACCGGTGGCCCTCGGGTTGCCTTGTTGCTCCAGCTGGACGATCCGCGACTCCCTGACACGCACCAGCGCGAACTCGCCCGCCACGAAAAACCCGTTCAGAGAGATCAAGGCCAGAGCCGCGAGGACACCGAGCCAGGATAAGAGGGGCTCCGGCACGACTAGAAACCCGAGCCGCCGGGGCGGCCGTTGGTCGGGATCCCTGGATGGTTGATAGAAATTTTGCCCATCGCGTTACGAACGGGATTATACCCCAGCACCCGGCTGATCAGCAATACCTTCGACTCTGGCCGTTCGGAATGTAGAGCGCCGGGTCTCATGGGAATCCCTGCACGAATGATTAGGCCCGACTCGAAAGCCGGGCCTAATCATTCGTGTTGCTGTGCCGGGTTTTCCAGCTATGCCAGGCCCTCAGCCTCGTACTCGCGGAGGAAGCCCTCGAAGAGCTTGCGGTGGCCCTGCTCATCACGCAGGATGGCGATCACCATATCCTGGGTCACAGGGTCTGCTTCTCCGGTCTCTTCGATAACCCGGGTGTAGTGCTCGATGGCTACCGTCTCGGCATCTATGACGCCCTTTATCACGTGCACCACGTCTACCTGGTCCTCCGGCGGCTGCAGGAAGGTCTGTTCGGCCTTGAAGTCGGCCGAACCGGGGACGACGCCGTAGAGTTCCTTGATACGCGCCGCGAACTGCTGGGCGTGGCTGAGTTCTTCCTGGATGTCCTCCTCCAGAGATTCCTTGATCTCCTGCGCACGCACACCGTCCGGGTTGGTCGAGTTGGTGACGTAGTTCATTACCGTCTCCAACTCCATGAAGTAAGCCGCTTTCAGAAGTTCCACGACTTCCTCACGCTTGCCACTCATCTCTTGAGAGAGAATTCCCTCGCTACCGCGATTGGTCTCCACTGTCAGCCTCCTCTTGAAGCTCTTTAGACTATAAAATCATCGTACCCGCGCGCGCCTGTACAAAACGTGAAACCAGGAACATTTCTCGTAGAACCCCGGTAGACCAAAGGCCTGCCGCGGGTCGCCCCATCTAGTCGTGAAGCTTTGGCTCCGTGCGGGCTTCGGCGGCGGCCGCCAGGCATTCATCCACCCCGGCTCCCGTGGAGGCCATAACCCCGGCAGAGAAGGCTCCCTCCACGATCGGGGCGTCCACGAGCCACACTTTCTCTCTCTGCTCATCGGAGAGCATCTCGAGTACCGTCTCCGCCGAGAAGACGGCGCTTCCGAGGTCCATGAAGACCAAGGCTTCATCGGCAGCGAGGTTCTCTATAGCCTCCCTGATACCATCCGGATCCGTACCGAATGTACCGTCGGTATCCCCTCCGACCGGGACGACTTCGACTTCACCGGCCATTTGGCGCACGAGGTCCGCTGTGCCCTCGGCGATCTTTGGGCTGTGCGAGATCAGGATCAGGCCAACGCTCACGAGTCTTCCCCGGATCCTTCGAGGACACGAACCGCTGCCTCTAGCAGTAACTGGGTAGAGGCCGCGCCGGGGTCCCTATGCCCCTCGGCCCGCGCGCCCATGTAGCTCGCGCGTCCTCTCCTGGCCGTGAGCGGCTCGGTTGACTCCGCACCCTTTTTAGCGGCCCCGGCCGCCGCCCGGAGAACGTCCGTCACGCTATCGGCGTCGGGTGCGGCCTCTTTCGCCGCCGCAACCGCCGGTTCGAGTGCGTCGATCATAGTCTTGTCTCCCACCTCGGCCTTACCGCGCTGCTTGACGCCGCCCAGGGCGGCTTCGAGGGCGGACGCCGCGTCATCCGGCGTGACTTCTTCCTTGCCGGCGAGCGCTGTAGAGGCGCGCAGGAAAGCGGTGCCGTAGAGTGGTCCTGCGGCGCCCCCAACCTTGCTTATGAGAGCCATCGAGACGGCTTTCAAGACATCGGCGGGAGATGAGAAGTCGCCGCCGTCGAGGCGTTCGAGGACTGCCTGAAAGCCGCGGTGCATGTTCGTACCGTGGTCGCCGTCCCCTATCTCCGAGTCGAGCTTCGTCAGGTACTGACGGTTCTCCTCCATCGC
>JBBPZK010000051.1:0-3134 GCA_038199155.1 Rubrobacterales bacterium
CTCCGGAGCCGGGCGCTCTCGACGCTAAGGAGGAGGCGGGATGGGGCGTAAAAACCCGCACGTCGAGGACGTCTCATACCAGCATCCGGCCGGCTACGATCGCAGCGCCGTGCGCCTGGTCGTCTACCTCTTCCGACGTCCCGACGACAAGAAAAACGCGACCCGCGAATCCACGTGGACCACAGTGCCAAGGGAACGCCGCCTCGGAGACGCCAAGACCTTCATCCGGGCAGCCAACACAAGAACGCGCGAGCTCCGAAAGGACTCCGCCAGCAGGGGAAAGAATCTCGGTAAGAACAAGGCGCGCTGGTGTACCTCCTACCTTAACGTCGTCCTCTCGCCGGCCAACCGCGGGCGGCTCTCGGACGAGGACTTCAGGGAATTGGCTGAGCCCTGGATCCGGGACGCCTCAGGCGAGCAACTTCCCCACGTCGGGGCGATCCATCGCGAGGGTAAAGGCAAGGCCCACCTACATCTCGGCATAGTCCGCGACAGGTTCTCAAAACCCGAACTCAAGTTCCTCAAACAGGAAACTGATGGCCTGGCAATGATCCTTGAGCGTGAACACGAGCATGAACATGAGCACGAATACAAAAGCGAATTGGAAATGGAACGAGAGATGGAAAGGGAGGAAATATCCTATGGCCTTGAACTTTGACGTTGTTCATGTGCTGAACGAGGTATCCGCCTTTGGGACGCATTTCGCCCAGGGGCACGCGCCGGAGATCCTGGGAGCCGCCGTGCCGCTCTTCGTGGGGGTGAAGGTCTCGGATTACCGGCGCCGGTGGCGCGAGGAGCGGGTGTGGACCGGCGCCGAGGGCGCCGTGACCAAAGTCCCGCACCTCTCTTTGCAAAGAGGGAGGAGGGCGCACGAATTAAATCCCGCTCTACCGGCGGTCACGGTGCTCAGAATTCCGAAGCCCTACCTCTCGATCTCCAGTACCAGGACGCTCTGGTGGACGCCGTGCGGCGAGTACGACGAGCCTCACATGGTGGCAATCGCCATGACCAGGGCCGGAAAGAACCAGACGCTCCTCGACCCGACCGTCTGGAACGTTCTCCGTTACAGACTAGAGAGCGCCGTGGTGATGGACGCCAAGGGCGACATGGTCGCCAGGTTCGCCTCGCGGATCGGCCGCGGCCAATGGGTCTTTACGTTCCTCGAAGAGCACCCCAGCTCGTGCGCCATAAACCTCATCGAAACCCCCAGGATGGCCGCCTCCACCGCTGCGGCCCTCTATTCCGTCGAGCATACCAAGGTGCCCGCGTTCGGCATGGGGGCAAGAGATATCTTCGAGGCCCTGGCCGAAGCCCTCGGCTATTCGGAAAGCGACATCGTGGAGCTCTTCCAATGCTTGAAAAACCCAGAGCGTCTCCGGGCGCTCGCCGAGACCAACGAGCGCCTGCGCGTCGCTCTCACCGGAGAGAACCGCAAGTTCATCGCGGATGTCATAACCTCCGCCCGCCTGCCGCTCGCCGCGCTAGGGCGTCCGGAGGTGGCAAGGGTCTTCGCTCCCGAGCCGGGAGCGCCACAGCCACACTTCGAGAAAAAAGAGATCGTGTGGGTGTGCATCCCCCAGGACGCCAAGGATGTGGCTCTCCTCGCCGGGGCGATAGTTCATAATCTTTACAACCGGGCCACCAAAAGCCGTCGCGGCACGTATTTCCTCGTGGATGAAGCCGGAAGTATCATGACCATCGAAAACCTCGACCACTACCTGCAGGTCGGGCGCGGCCTCGGAGCGTACTTTTTCCTGATACTCCAGGACGTGTCCCAGCTTCAAGATAAGCTCGGAGTTGCCAAGACCAGGAGCGTACTCGGCAACGCCGGGGTGCAGTTCTGGGGCAAAAGCAACGATACCGAGACAGCACGCTACGCCTCCGATCTCTCGGGACAGGTAAGGGTGCAGTATCGCAACTACGAGCACCACGGCGCGGAGAGGGCCTGGAAGCAGTTCTGGGAAGCGAAGGGGGCGCCTTTCAAGCTCGAGGACCGTAATCGGGCGGGGCTCATGACCGAGCACATACACGGGCTGCCGCGTGGCTGGTGGTACGTCTACTCGGGAGAGCCTACCGCCATCTCGCTCCGCCTCCCCGCACCGATGTACGAGTGGGAGGACCAGGTCCTGCCGCCTCCGACCAGCGCTGCACATCTTCTCCTAGCACTCGAAGAACCTTCGGGAGACGAACCGGATGGAGCGGCGGTGGATACCGAGCCCGCTCCGGAGTGGGTTGCACCAACCGACTCCTCGCCACCCGATAAGGAGCCGCCCCAGCCGCGGCCGGAAGAGATCTCCGAGGTACAAAGGGCAGAGGCGGGAAACACCAGGCCGTGTCCCGGATGCGAGAGTCCGGTCTCGGACGCGGCGAGGTTCTGCGAGAATTGCGGAGGACGCCTGTGAGCCGCCGGCGCAAGACCGCGGACTACGTGGGCGCCCACGAGGTTGATGTCTTTCCCTACCCGCTCCTCAAGCGCTTCCGGGTGCGTATCTACGAGTACGAGGCGGACGTACCCGTAATCTTAATCTCTACCTCCGACGATCCCGTGCATGCCGTGGCGCTGGACATCGAGCGCATAGCGGCCGAGATCGTCCTCCGGAAGTTCCCGGAGCGGGCACTCGGCGTTGGCGAGAGAGACGAGTTCGTCCACGTCGTCGAGCACTTGCCCAAGTCCTACGACATCTGCAAGCCCAAAGAGAACCGTAAAGACCAGTTCTGCCTGGTCGAGTTCGACGACTACCGGATCAGGGTCGGCCGGCGGCCGTGGCGGGTGCGCAACGTCGAGAAGGCCCTCGGGGAGAACACGAAGGCCGGCAACGAGCGCGTCACCTTCGGATACCCTCGCTGGCGAAGCGTTGAAAAGGAGGAGGTCGAGGAGATGGTCGGCATGACCCTCGACGACACCCTGGACATATCGCTCAGAGTTCTACCGAGCGATCTACCGGACATCCGGCTGAATGCTGAAGCCGAACGTATTACGACACACTTGGCACAAGGTTTCGACCCGCCAACGACGCCCGCACCATCTCTGGCGTGGGGTAGCCCCTCAACCCCTCGGGCGTCGCGTAGAGGCGGCAGCCCAGTCGCCACTCCTCACGCTCCTCGGCCCCGCTAGGGAACAGGTCACGCCCGTC
>JBBPZK010000052.1:0-4137 GCA_038199155.1 Rubrobacterales bacterium
TCCACGGGGCGGGCCAGGGAATCTTTCTCGGACCTCACCGTCGAGGAAGTGGAGGAACTCGCCGCCGGGAAGCAAGAAGATTCGTCCCCGCCAAGCGCGACCGGCTAGACATTGAGGGTGGTCGTTGACGCCAACGTGTGCGTCTCGGCTGTATTGAGCGGCAAGGGCAATCCGGCCAGGGTCCTGGATCACGCCTTCGGGGACGGACCCCACGACTTCGAGCTGTACGCTCCCTCGCGGTTGTTCTCGAAACTACAAGAAGTGCTGGCCCGCCCGAAGATCGCCCGCGGGCTCGGATGGAACTCCGGGGAGATCGAGGTCTACGCGCGCCGCCTGCGTCTGGCCGTCGAGGAGATTCCGCTCGAAGACGATGCACGAATCCCGCGGTACACCTCAGACCCCGAAGATGACCCGTACGTCCACGCCGCCGTACTCGTGAGAGCCGCCTACCTCGTAAGCGGAGACGAGGACATCCTCGGCATGAAAGACCCTCCGGCACCGCCGGTAACCCCGGCGCAGTTCGTGAAACTATGGGACTCCAACCTCCTTTGAGAACGCCATGCTCCCGGACATGGATGCGGATATCTAGGCGTGGCAGACGCGGCAGGTCAAGCAGAGCGCTATGCAGGAGTACCGGTGGGTGGAGCCGCCAACGGCCGTCAAGGATGGCAAGCCTCCGACGGCCGAACACTCAAGTCGATCCAGGACAAACGCACAGAGTTAACGCTGTGAGCGGAGTGCCATTCCGGCCTTGATTTGTACGGTTTTGAGCCGTACAATACGAGTAGCTGAGTAGTAGGTAGAGGAGCAAGAGATGACTGACACGGTAAGGGACAGCAGGCTAGAGTTGAGAGTCTCCAGGCACGAGAAAGAGGCGGTCGAGCGCGCGGCCACCTTGAGCGGGAGTAGTACGACGGATTTCGTGCGCTCCACCATGCTCGCGGCCTCGGAGAAAGCCGTCCGGGCGCACGAGACGCTGGCGCTAACGAGCGAGGGGGCAGCAGCCTTCGTCGAGGCCATAACGAATCCCCCTGAGCCGAACGAGAACCTGCGCGCCCTGGCCCGTGAGGCGCGGGAGATTCCGGGACAGGCGAAGGTCTGATCCTGCCGGCAACTCCACGGTAGCTTCAAGCAGCCCCCTTGGAGACACCTTACAGATTCGAGCCGTTTGGCGAGCGGCATAAACCTCTCAGAGCTTCTTTCTCCTGCGGCGAGAAGGCTCTTGATACGTATCTGAAGACCCGTGCGCGCAAGGAGATGGACCAGCGCATCGCCGTAGTCTACGTACTCTACGATGCGGTGGAGGGCCGGATCTCTGGTTACTACACGCTTAGCTCCTTGAGCGTCGAGCTACCGGAAGACACGAAAAAGGGTCTTGCGAAGTACCCCCGATACCCGGCGACCCTCATCGGACGGCTGGCGGTGGACGAGGATTACCAGAGACAAGGGCTTGGCGGAAGACTCCTCCTCGATGCCCTGGGCCGCGCGCTCGCGGGCTCACGCGTGGTAGCCTCCTACGCGGTGATCACGGACGCCAAGAACGAAAGCGCAGAGGCTTTCTACGCGCGTTACGGTTTCTTGCTCTTGCCCACCACCGACGGCGAAAAACGACTATTTATCCCCATGGGCACGGTCGAGAGGTTGTTCGCAGACCGTTGACCTTCACACGCTAAGTTCAGTTGCTGGGGCGTTTGATCTCCGAGCTCCGCAAGGAGGCCGAAGCGTGAATATCGTAGGACGAATGGGCTATGCCGGTCGTGCTGTAGCTCCGCATGATAAGCTAATACCGTACATGCGTGTACGGTTATCGGATAGGAGAGCGGCATGCGGACAGAGAGGGTAGAGGTCCGGCTGGACCCGGAGACGCGCGGGAAGCTGGAGGAGGTTGCGGCGGCGAAGGGGTCTTCGGTGTCGGAGTTGGTGCGGGATTTGATCGAACGCTCCCACGAGGAAGTGGTCGCGGGCGTGGAACGGTTGGCGGCAGCGGAGAGGATCGGGAACATGGAGATCGAAACCGTCCCCGAGCCCGCCGATCTAAAGCAGCAGTTCTCCGAGGCCCACGAAGAGCTGGACCGGACGCCGTAGCCGCCTCCGGTGGGACGAATCTTTATCGACGCCAACGTGCCGACCTACGCGGCGGGCCGGGACCATCACTTGAAAGAACCTTGCAAGGAGGTGCTGCGATTGGCGGCCCGGCACCCCCGCTCATTCTTCACCGACGCAGAGGCGCTCCAGGAGATGCTTCATCGCTACCTGTCTCTCCGACGTTGGCCCGAAGGCAAGAACGCTGTGCTCGACTTCGCCGCCCTGATGTCTGGCGCCGTCGAACCTATATTCACGGAAGACACGCTTCGGGCTTGCGAGTTGGCCGATCGTCACGCGGAGGGTTCGAGCTATCGTTTGGCCGCCCGCGACCTTCTGCACGCGGCGGTAGTTCTCCGCGTGGTGGGCGATGGAGCCAGGATCGTAACCGCCGACCGGGACTTCGACGAGCTTGCCGCGGATGGCATAGAGCGCCTGGACCCGTCTGACGTAGAATCTTGGCGGAGTACGGTCGAAGAAGCCTAAAATTGAAGTCTCTAACTTTCAACCGTCGGTCTAGAGAGGAGCGTAGCGAATGAGCGACGTCGGCCAGATCGAACGCAAGACCCAGGACCGCGTGGTGCGGATGTTCACCGACCGTCTCGGCTATCGCCCTCTCGGCAACCGCCAATACCGCCCCGGCAACAGCAACGTCGAAGAGGCGGACCTGCGCGCGTGGCTGCGGAAACGCGGCACGAGCGACACCCTCATAACCCGCGCCCTGCACCGGCTAGGTCAGGCGGCGGCCATCGGCGAGAGCCGAAGCCTCTACACCGCAAACCGCGAAGTCTACGGCCTGCTCCGCTACGGAGTAAAGGTGAAGGAAGCGGCTGGCGAGCCGAACCAGACCGTCCGGCTCATAGATTGGGAACATCCCGAAAACAACGACTTCGCCGTCGCCGAAGAGGTGACCGTCCTCGGCCACTTCACCAAGCGCCCGGACGTGGTGTTGTACGTCAACGGCATCGCGCTCGCCGTACTGGAGCTAAAGCGGTCAACCGTCTCCGTCGGTGAGGGCATCCGCCAGAACATCGGAAACCAGAAGCCGGAGTTCATCGAGCCGTTCTTCACGACTCTGCAACTCGTGATGGCGGGCAACGACACCGAGGGATTGCGCTACGGGGCCATCGAAACGCCGGAGAAGCACTACCTCAAGTGGCGGGAGGATAAGGTCGCCGCCGAAGGTCTGGACGAACAACTGGCGCAGCTCTGCGAGTCGGGGCGGCTTTTGGAGGTCATCCACGACTTCATCGTCTTCGACGCCGGGGTCAAGAAGGTCTGCCGCCACAACCAGTATTTCGGGGTGCGGGCGGCCCAGGAACGGGTGCGGCAGCGGGAGGGCGGCATCATCTGGCACACGCAGGGCTCGGGCAAGAGCCTCACGATGGTTTGGCTCGCCAAGTGGATCCGTGAGAAAGTCCCCGACTCGCGGGTGCTCATCGTCACCGACCGCACCGAACTAGACGAGCAGATAGAGAAAGTCTTCAAGGGCGTGGACGAGGACATCTACCGCACACAGAGCGGCGCGGACCTGATCTCCAAACTAAACGCCACCGAGCCGTGGCTTCTCTGCTCCCTGGTCCACAAGTTCGGCCGCGCCGATGCTGCTCAAGACTTCGCCCGTGAGCTAAAAGACAGCTTACCCCACGATTTCGAGACTAAAGGAGAGCTATTCGTCTTCGTAGACGAGTGCCACCGCACGCAGGCCGGGAAACTGCACGAGGCGATGACCGGCATCCTGCCCGCCGCGACGTTTATAGGGTTCACCGGCACGCCGCTCCTGAAATCCGACAAGCAGAAGAGCGTCGAGATATTCGGCACCTACATCCACACGTACAAGTACGACGAGGCCGTAACAGATGGAGCGGTGCTCGACCTGCGCTACGAGGCACGTGACATAGACCAGTCTCTCACTTCTCCCGAAAGGGTGGATCGGTGGTTCGAGGCAAGGACTAGCGGGCTCACCGATGCGGCGCGCATGCAGTTAAAGAAGAAGTGGGGGACGATGCAGAAAGTCCTCTCAAGCCGCGACCGGCTGGAGAAGATCTCCGCCGA
>JBBPZK010000053.1:0-4734 GCA_038199155.1 Rubrobacterales bacterium
CCGACGTGCAACATTCCTGTCGGGCTCGGCGCGTACCGTACCCTGATCTGTGAACTATCCATCACCTAAACCTAGCACACGAACGCGGCCCGGAAAAGCTACTCCGTCTACGAGACTCGCGAGAGCCCGACTTCGGGGAGGAGCCTCGCCACATCATCGGGCCGGACAACGCCCGAGGTTGGGGTGAGGACGTTCGCAGCGGCGCACGCTGTACCGTATGCTGCGGCCTCTGGGACGGAGGAGCCTTCGAGGAGGGAGTGGAGGAGCCCCGCCGCCAGCGAGTCGCCGGAGCCGATCGGGTTCACGGCCTCTAACTCCGGTGGAACGACGCGCCACACTCCACCGGACGAGTCGCCGAGCATCGAGCCGCCCGCGCCCGTCGAGACCAGCGCCCATCTCGCGCCTCTTTCCAGGAGAGCTCCGACCGCGGCCCGGACATCTTTCTCCTCGTCGCCGGATGAGGGAAGTCCGAGGGTCGCGGCTGCTTCTTCCAGGTTCGGTTTTACGAGGAAGGGGTCAGCGGCGAGAGCTTGCCGGAGCGGTTCTCCCCGCGCGTCTACCAGGGCTGGGACTCCGGCTTCGTTCGCAGCTTCCGTGAGACGGGCGTAAAGGTCTTCGGGTACGCCGGGAGGGAGAGAACCTATGAGGCACAGCGCTTCTGCTTCTGGGAGATTCCGCAGAACGATGTCTTCGAGCTTCGCGGCGTCTTCGGGGGAGACGGGGCTTGCTTCTTCGACCAGCTCCGTTATGTGGCCGTCGGAGGAGATCAAAGTGGAGCAGGTGCGCGTCGGGGCGTTTTCGGGCCAGACGACCTCACGCTCCACGCCCTCCGACTCTAGCTCTCGGGCGACGAAATTCCCTGAGTCTCCGCCCAGGAAGGTCGCCAGGAGCGTCCGGCTACCGAGGGTGGCCGCGACCCGCGCGGCGTTCGTCACCTTGCCCGAAGCCGTGACGCGCACTTCGTTGGCCCGGTTGACCTCGCCGGGGATGAGCCGCTCGAAGAAGAGCGTCCGCTGCATGGCGGGCGTCGCGCCGGCGCAGAGGATCACGCGCCTAACCTATCCGGGACCAGAGGGGCTCCAGCGCCTCGACCAGGTCCGTGTAGGTCTCGTACGCTCTTTCGAGCCGCTCGTGGGCTTCCGGGTCCGGCTCGTGGGTACGCAAGAGCCGGACGGTCCGCTCCGTGGCCTGTTCGAGAGAGCCGTACACCCCGGCCCCGACCCCGGCTAGCAAGGCGGCGCCCAGGGCTCCTGCTTCTTCCGCGTCCGTGACCTCGACCGGGAAGTCCACGGCGTCCGCCAACATCTGGCTCCACAACCCGCTCTTCGACCCTCCCCCGGTGAGCCTGACCCGCCCGAACTCGAACCCCGTTCGCAGGGCTTCTATGTGTGTCTTGTGGTTAAAAACGGTCCCTTCGAGGAGTGCCCTCAGTAAATGGCCCCGCGTGTGCCAGCCTCGCACCCCGAAGAACCCGGCGCTCGCCTCGCTCCCGTGTGGAGAGCCGTACAGGAACGGATGGTAGAAGACCGCCGACCTCTCGCCGAGCACCGCCTCCACCTCCGCGTTGACGAAGTCGAACGGGGAAGCGCCGCTTTTTTCGGCCCGCTCCACCTCCGCCGGACAGAGCTGCTTTACGAACCATTCAAGGTTGGCCGAGGAGGCAGGGGAGCCGGAGACGTTCAGCCACCGGCCCGGCGTCACGAAGCTGCGGCAGAGCCAGCCGTCCCCCGTCATTACCTCCTCCGAGACGACCTCGTTGTTGGACCAGGTGCCCGCTATCGCGACCAGGGTCCCCGGCCCGACGCACCCGACGCCGATGGCCGCCGCGTCCACGTCATGTGCCCCGCCCGCCACCGGCGTGCCCGCCGCGAGGCCCGTCATCTCCGCCGCCTCCGCCGTGACTTCTCCCGAGACCTCCGCGCATCCCACTATGGACGGTAGTTTGTCCTTGAAACCTTCCAGACCATACAAGGGGAAAGTCTCCGATGAGTAGTCCTGGGTTTGGATGTCGGTGAAGCCGCCGGCGGCGTCGGTCGGGTCGGTCGCGTACTCGCCGGTGAGTTTGTAGCGGAGCCAGTCCTTTACGTAGAGGAGTTGTTTGGTCTTCTCAAAGACTTCCGGCTCGTTCTCTTTGAACCAGGCCAGGATGGGTGGTGATTGGGCGGCGAAAGGCCGTTGGCCGGTCAGACACGTCAGTTTCCCGGCGACGCCGGAGGCCCGCCAGCGCTCCAGTATTCCTTCGGACCTTGAATCTAGTGAGAGGACGGCGGGCGCCGTCGGCTCTCCCTTCTCGTCGACCGGATATACTCCGTCGCCGTGGCCCGTTAGCCCGATGGAGGCAACCTCTTCGCCGGTAATATCGGCGTCTTTCAGGGCATGACGGATAGCAGCCATGCATCCCTCCCAGACCAATTCCATGTCTAGCTCCACCCACCGGGGATGGGGGCTGCTGTGGACGTTGTTTGCAGCCCCGAGCCCCTGCTGGCGTCCCTCCTCGTCGAAGACGACCGCTTTGGTGACGGTGAGCCCGCTGTCTATCCCGAGCAGGTACGGGCTCATGCCCCAGCCCTCACGCCTTCTCCACTCCCTCCAGCGCCGCCGCGTTAACCGTGTTCTCGCACCGCCCGTTCTCCGCGAACTCCTTTATTGCTTCGGCGACCATACGGACCGTGTTCTCTCCGGTGTCTATCGTCGCGCCCGCGACGTGGGGGGTCAGGGTGACGTTCTCAAGGGTGCGCCAGGGGCTGTCCTCGGGCAGCGGCTCATCTTCGTGAACGTCCAGGGCCGCCCCGGCGATGCGGCCTCCTTCGAGGGCTTCATAGAGGTCTTCGTAGTTGACCATGCGGCTGCGGGCGTTGTTTATAAAGTAGGCTGAGGGCTTCATCATCTCGAAGTATTCTCGCCCGATAAAACGCCGCGTCTCGTCCGTCAGGCGGGCGTGCAGGTTAACGAAGTCACCTTCGCGGAAGACCCTCTCAAGGTCCTCCACCTTCTCGCCGCCGTAGGACTCGATGACCTCCGCGTCCACGTATGGGTCGTAGACCAGCATCTCTACGTCGAAGCCGGAGAGTTTCTTGGCGAGTTGGCGGGCTACTTCGCCGAAGCCGATCACACCTACCGTCCTCCCGCCGATCTCGTAGACGGGACCGGAGAACTCCTTCGGCCAGCGTCCGCCTTTGATCCCCGCATCGGCCCTCGCGATGTCCCTCGACTCCGCCAGCATCAGACCTATAGCCTCCTCCGCGACCGCCGAAGCGTTGCGACCTCTCAGGTTCACCACCGCGATACCGAGCCTGTCCGCCGCCTCGACGTTCACGTTCTCGAAACCGGCCCGCGCGACTATAACAGCGTTGAGGTTCTTACCGGCCACGAGCACTGCCTCCGATACAGGGGCGAAGTGTACCGCTATGATTTCAGCCTCGCCTATGGCCTCGACGATCTCCTCCGGCGTCGGCGCGGCTTCCGGACCTTCTTTCTCCATCACCTGCTGGACGTGGTGTTGGGCTTCCTGGCTCTCCCCGCTCCAGGAAATTTCCCTGATGGGTCCGAAGTCGCTCCCCATCTCCTTCTCGATGGCTTCCCGGAACGCCTCTGAAGGGACGAACAGGTCACCGACAACAAGAACTTCCATACGATTATCTCCTTGCGGTAGAGGATTTATCAGCTACGTTTTGTCGTCTTTGCAAACCGGCGAGCGAGTGAGCCAGGCTGGATGTGGCCGGGTAGAGGTCCCTGTAGACTCCGTAGAGTTCGTCGTAGACTTCGCGGTTGTCCGGATTTGGCTCGACTATGCTCACGGTAGGGTTCCAGGCGGGGGCGGGGCCGAGCAGACCGACCGCGATGCCGGCGAGCATAGCGTCACCATAGCTCGCTCCGATCGTCTGTTCGGGGATCTCCTGTATTTTTCCGGTAACATCGGAGACGATCTGGCTCCACAAAGCTCCTTTCGTGCCGCCGCCGACGGCGACGAAGCGATTTCCCCGGCCTCCGGCTTCGTCTATGGTACCGAGGATATGCCTGATCCCGTAAGCGGTAGACTCCAGGAAGGCCCGATAGAGGTGTCCCCGGCGATGGCCGAGGGTCAAGCCGCAGATTACGCCGCGGGCGTCGGGATCGCTGATGGGCGCGCGCTCACCGGCGAAGTAAGGTAGAACGACGAGGGCCTCGGAGCCCGGCGGGGCGTCCACTGCTTCACGGAGGAGATCCTCGTAGGACACGTCGCCGGAGACTTCTTTGAACCAGGCCGTCAGCGCCCCGGAGGTCGATAGGCCACCCGAAATACAGTAAGTTCCGGGAAGGATACCTGTGCTATTCCAGAGGTTGGGGGATGAGATCGCTTCCCGGAGAACCTCGGCGGCAACCATAGTCGTTCCGTACATGATCATCACGTCTCCGGGCTTCCTTACACCAACGCTGACGGCCTCGGAGAAACCATCGGTGGTTCCAACAGCTACGGGCGTGCCCTCCGGAATTCTCGTCTCTTCCGCCGCTTTCGCGGTTACCTTTCCCGCCACCTCCGCAGGCCAGCGGAGGTCTGGCAGCCTGAGCCCAGGGGCGAGATCCTCGGCCCGGTCCGAGATCCAACAACCCTCCCGTAGGTCGTACAGTGGGTCGCACGAGCTCGCGGAGGTGTGGTCCATGACGTACTCGCCGCTGAGCCGATATGTAACGAAAGTGTGGGCCATAAAGAAACGTCTCGTACGCTTCCAGACCTCCGGCTCGTTGTTCAGTACC
>JBBPZK010000054.1:0-6170 GCA_038199155.1 Rubrobacterales bacterium
ATCCGGGCCTCCTCCTCGGCCTGAGTCCTTAACATCGCGGACTCGCCGACCTCTTGCGCGACGCCTGGCTCGTCTTTGTGGGCCTTGTCTTTGTCGTACAGCTCTTCCCACTGCCGGCTCAGGCGAGCCAGAACCCACGCTTCAGCCACACTGTCCTTATTGTCGTCCAGGAACCTCCTCTGGTCCTCGTTGAGGGCATTCTTTCTACGCTTTCCAGTTTCGAAAGAAGATGACATAGCCTCCCAAGTGTTGGCTATGTCATCGTCAAGTTCCAGGTCCAAGAACCGCGAGATAAGCTGGGCGCAGTCTTTTTGCCTGTCGCCGAAGAAGTCCTGATAGCTGACGATCAAGAGGTTCGGGGTCAGACCATACTCCAGGCAACCTTCTACAAACCTCCGCGTCTTCCTCATGGTAACGTTCCAGCTTTCTACCCCGACCTTAAAACCGTCCTGGCCCGTGAGCCAGGCGCCACTAGGGTCTCTGGATACTTCCTCGTAAGACTCCGCGACTTCCTCGATCGGTCGGTAGGTTACGATGAAGCGGGCTCCTGGGTTGTTCTTCAAGAGCAGGGCCATACTCTTCACGTAGCCGGGATTTTTGTCGCCGATCCACTTGAGTCCCATCAGGTCTTCCTCCTCGAAGAGCCCGTCGTCGACCCAAGCGGGCATGCTCGTCTCTCCTTTTCTATCCCCCAGTACCTTCTCCGGCCCGAAGAAGCTCGGCCGGATCTCCGGGACAACGAACTTGTACCGCTCTCTACACACCAGGATCTCCGGGTGCACGTTCAGGTAGTCGGTGAGCGCCGTGGTCCCACTCCTGCCGGGGCCGGTTATGAACAAGATATTCACGATCCACGCAGTGTAGCAGCGAGCCTCGTAAACCTGCGATAGGATCGCTCTCTCCGGTCATGGTCACGGTCAAGAGGAAGATATTCAACCAGGTCGAAACTACGACATCCAGGTACGAGGAGGGCATGGACCCCGACAACGAGGACCGCCGCAAGTACTCATTCTACGTGGAAGCCGTCAAGTAACCTTCTATCGTCGAGGCAATAAGCCGTTCCAACGAGAGCTCCTGGCGTCCACCTCCTCTTCCCCACCGTCCCGTAAAACCTCCGGCCGCAGCGCGTCGGCGCAGAGGTTGTAGGAGCCGTCGGCTAACGAGAAGTTCGGGTTGTAGTAAGGATCGTTTTCGAGGACTTCTCCCCAACGATCTCTCATATACCAGGACTCTTCAGGGTCAGGTTTCCGAAGTGATATCTCACAATAGCGAAGCTCGGCGTATGGAGTGTAGACGGTTCGGTAGCCATGCTCCCCGAGGCGCAGGCAGAGGTCAACGTCGTTGTAGGCGTCCGGCAGGTTCTTCTCGTCAAAGCCGCCGGCTTCCTCGAAGATTTCCTTGCGGACCATCATGCAGGCGCCGGATACCGCGCTGAAGTTCCTCGGCAGCAGCGTCGCTCCCAGGTAGCCGGGGTAGTCTGCGGGATAGAAGCAGTGGGCGTTGTCGGCGACGTCCGCGCACAGTATTACTCCCGCGTGACACAGACGCCCGTCAGAGTCGGGGTAACGGAGCCTGGCCCCGACGGGCCCTATCTCCGGCCTCTGGGCGTGCTCCAGCATCGCCTCCATCCATCCATCGGAGATAACCTCCGCGCTGCCGCCCAGGAAGAGCAGATAGTCGCCCTCTGCATGAGAGGCGGCCAGATTGACGGCCCCGGAGTGGTTCTCGGAGGCCCGCACGACCCGGTACGGTAATGAGTCCGGGTACTCTGATCTCGCGGGGTCCGTGTCGCCGGTATCTACTATCAAGATCTCGTAGTTGCGGTGGGTGGTCAGAGTTTCGATGCTCTTTATGCAGCGATTCAGGGAGGCGTGGTCGTCCTGGGTTGTGATGATGACGCTGACCTTCGGGGAGCCGGCTATCTTGAGCTTCGCCCGGAAGACGCTGTGGTAGAACTCGTCCTCCACGGAGCCTTCGAGGCCCCGGCGGACGAGGGCTTCTTCCAGGGCGCGTCTAGTCCTCTCGTGAGTTTGGGGTTTGGCTCCCACGTCGGCGGCGACGGAGCCGGTGACGGCTTTCCAATGATAGAGGACTTTGGGGATATGAAAAGTTTTATCCGTCTTCTCGGTGAAGCGGAGAACCAGATCGTAGTCCTGGGAGCCCTCGAAGCCGGGCCTGAAACCCTCGATCTCCTCCAACAGGCTCCTCCGGTAGACGCTGAGGTGTATGACGTAGTTGAGCGCCAGCAGCATCTCCGGCGACCAGTCCGGTTTAAAGCGGGGTCCGAACCTGTTGCCCGCCTCGTCCATCATGTCCTCGTCGGTGTAGATCAGGTCAGACTCGGGATGCTCCTGCAACAACCGGACCACCTCGAAGAGGGCGTCCGGCGCCAGCTCGTCATCGTGGTCGAGGAGCGCCACGAACTCGCCGCCCGCCATCGAGAGGGCCGCGTTGGACGCCCCGCAGATGCCCAGGTTCTCCTTCCCACGACCCACCTTTATCCGTCCGTCCAACTTCTCGTAACGGGATAGTGTTTCACGGACGTGTTCGCGGATCGAGGCATCGTCCCGGACGCACAGCTCCCAGTTCGGATAGACCTGCCCCAAAACAGAGTCTAGCGCACCTTCGAGCCATCCCTCGTCCGGGTTGTAGACGGGCAATACAACGCTTATTAGGGGTTTGTAAGCAAAGGATTCAGCCTCGTGACGCATCCTTCTCAGGTCCGAGGGCCGGAGCCGGTTGTTGCGGACCCAGGCCGGGTACTGCTCCTCGACGAAGGAGCGGCGGACTCCCGGCGGTCCTTCTGGCCCCGCCCTCCGGGCGTCATCCGCGCCGCACGCGGTTCACGAGTCTGGTCAGCCCGATCCGTATGCTACGGTAGCTCCCGAGCAGCCGGTAGACGCGAGAGCTTTCTATGTCTTCGAGTCTGCGGCGCAACTCTCGCGCCTTCTCTTCCCCACCACGAAGTCGGGAGACTTCCGCCTCGTAGGCGGCGAGGGTCTCGTGGAAGGTCTTGACCTCGGTCTTTTGCATCTGCTGGATCTCCGCCTTCAGCAACTCGATGTCCTCCCGGCTGTTCTCACACTCGTCGAGCAGCCGCCGGTCACGATCCAGAAGCAAATTGGGCAAGGAACTGCGCCCAGGTTTCTACCTGGCCGTAGAAGAACCGGGACTTTTTACCGCCGTCCTGCCGAACCTCGCGGAGAGGTTCCCATGCTACGCGATCGTGCGAAACCCTCTCTCCGTCATGACTTCGTCCAGGACCGGACGGTGGGCCAAAAAGACAGCGGACAAGCCCCCGGCGGCCGTTAGGTACGATGAGGGGCTTGTCCGTCACCTGTCCGGCGCCAGAGACCCTCTTGAGAGCAACTTCCGGAGGATAGACTACTTCTTCAGGCGCTTCCAACAGGAGTTACCGGCGAGCCATATACTGCGCTACGAAGACATAGTGGAGTCCGGTGGCCGGGCGCTGAAGGTTATCGTGCCGGCCGCCCGTGAACTCGACGAGCCGCTGCAATCCCGCAACGCGAACTCGCTCTACGACCGGGACTTCATGCTCCGCTGCGGCGAGCGGCTGTTGAAGAGCGAAGGAGCATACTGGGACTTCTACCCCAAGGAGAGCGTGGAGACCCTGTTGGCGGAGTTGGAGCGGACGGGTGGAGCATACAACGACAGAACAGGAGCGTCACGAGAATGAAGTACGGGCGGCTGGAGAAGATCAACGATCAGGCACTAGAGCAGCGTCATTTCCTGGACCCGGATTACGAGTTTCGGCCGATCTCGACCCACGACAGGGACTTTCAGGAGATCAAGAAAAAATACCCATACTACGGGTTTATAGAGGTAAAGGTCGAAGGCGTGCCGCCGTTCGTGATGTTCTCCAACAACGACGACCGGGTCGCCCAGACGTACTTCTGGTACGGCCCAAACGCCTTCGAGAGCCTGAGCTTGCGCATCTGGCGCGAGATGGTCCGCAACTCAGAGTACGTCTTCGACATAGGCGCGTTCACCGGCGTGTGCTCGATGACCGCCGCGCTTGCGAACCCGGAGGCGCGCATCTGCGCCTTCGAGCCGATAAAACGGGTCTTCGGACGCACCACGATCAACCTGGCCGCCAACCGTCTTGGAGGGAAGGTAAAGGCTTTCGACATCGCCCTAAGCGACACCGACGGCCACATGACCATGAACCTGTACCAAGGCTACTTCACCCTCTCAAGCGGATCGTCGCTGGTCTCCAAGAAGGACAAGGAGGTCATCACGAAAGAGTGCGTCGAGACGATGAAGTTCGACACGTTCGCGGAGAAAAACGACATCCCGAGGATGGACCTGGCGAAGATAGACGTGGAACAAGCCGAGAGAATGGTCATAGCCGGCATGTCCGAGACGCTCGAGAAGCACCACCCAAACCTGCTCATAGAGGTCGTCTCGGAGGATAACCTGCGCGGACTGAACGAGACGCTCTCGCCGCTCGGGTACAACTTCGCGGTCATAGACGACCGTCGGCAGAAGGTCCGCATGAACCAGTTAGAAGACTACAACAGTGTAGACAACGTGCTGTTCAGTGCCATGTCTCCCGAGAACCTGGAAGCGCTGTGTCGCACCCCGAAGCCGATACCGAGGAGGCGCAAGAACGGCCCCAGACAGCCCGAGGTTCAGCAAGGTTCCGACGGAGGATCCCGGTTATCGAGGTTGTTCGGGAGCAAGGGATCTTGAAGTTTTTAGTCCCTGATCCGTACCGAGGATAGAGGACCGCTCCGCGCTTCGGCTTCCTTAGAGCCCAGGGCGGGTTTTTGGGCGGTAGAGGAGACCCACTCGTCCCACAGGAAAGATTCCGTGAAAGGATAGGGGATCGTCGCTTGCTTGGGCGGGTCCTCGTCCAACCTCCGGGCGCAGTAGTGCCAGAAAGAGGCGTACCCTCCGAAGTTTTCATCCAGGCGTCGGGTCTCCTCCCGGTAGACGCGGGCCAGCCGGATGGCTAGTCCTCTTGGCATCTCCTCAACGTCGCGGGTGTGGATTTTCTGTTTTATGACCCGGTATTTTATGGACGTATCCGCCCCGAGGAACCTGTAGACCCGGCGCATTAGCCGGGCGGGGTAGAAGTTGGCGTCTTCGAGGAAGCCGATGAAGATCCGCTCCTCCGGGTAGAACTCCCGCCAGTTGTCCAGTATTTGCAGGTAGTCGCCCAACTCGCGCGACCGCCTGCTCATGAAATGACGGTTGAACCTTCGATTCGGTATATCCGTCAAGCCCAGGCCCCACGTGAGGTCCATCATCGCCTGAGACCAGGCCCGCTCCATCGGGTTGCGTAGCATCAGTATGATCCCGGCCTCCGGCATGATCTCGTGAACGTGGGCGATGGTTTCCCCGTCGAGGATCGAGTAATCCGGCGTCGCCTCTCCGGAGACCTTGCGCCGCCCCTGCTTAAAGAGAGAAGCGTACCACTCGTCGCCAGGTTTTCCGAGGAAGTACCGAAGGTCCCAAGTGGCGTCCTTTAACGAGAAGTCCTTGAAGCTGTAGCGTTTGATCTGCCGCTGGGCCTGCCGCCGCCAGCGGCCGTCCTCTGGCCTGTTCCCCTTGAGCCTTGTCTTTAACGAAGAACCGGCCGAGCCCAACTTCTCGTCGAAGTAGTGAAGCTCTTTCTCCTTCGGCATCCAGACCTGAGGATGCATCGTAAGGTTGCGGTGCATCCACGTCGTGCCCGCTTTCTGCGCCCCTATTATCAGGAAGTCCGGGTAGGGCGGTTTCCTTTTCGATCTAAACATTCTTTGTCTTTCGTGGTGATTCGACCTCCGGGCCGAGCTTCGCGAGCCGTCCCTTCAACACATCCAGGAACTCACCGAACCTCCTTTTTTCGTGCTCTAATGTGTGACGCTTTACGGTCTCATAGCCTTCACGCCGCAGACGGTTTATCTCTTCCACGTTCTCTGATCTTAGAGACTTCAAAACGGCGACGTAGCCGCGAGCGTCGTCCAGTTCCACCGGCAGGCAGTTCTTGCCGAAGTCGCAGTAGGCGCGGTTGCCCCCGGCATCCGGGGAGATCACCACCGCCCCCGCCGCCATCGCCTCCAATCCGGGCATGTAGAAGCCCTCCTCTGCGAACGGCGTCGCCAGAAATACGTCCGCCCAGTGATAGAGCTTGCGCAACTCTTCCCAACCCGCAGGCTTCCGTA
>JBBPZK010000055.1:0-7359 GCA_038199155.1 Rubrobacterales bacterium
AACCTCTGCTGCGTGGCGGCGCCCGTAGAGAACCACAAAGGAGAGGTTCAAGGGGCGATAGGACTCTCCACCACGACCCGGCGCATCGGTAAAGAAGGACATCACCTCGTAGAACTGGTTCAGTGGGCCTCAGCCGAAGCTACGGCATTACTCAAGCAGAGTTCTTAGAAGACAAGAGTAGTTGGCGGTTTTTTGGAGAGAGGAGAAATGAATGCCCCGATTGGAAGTTGATGGTGCGGGTACGTTCGAGGTCGAAGAAGGCAAGCGTCTCGTGCTGGCAATAGAGGAAGACGCGGATGTAGACATTCAGCATCAGTGCGGCAGCTACGCCCATTGCACCACCTGCCGCGTCGAGTTTCTCGAAGGCGAGCCCGAAGACATGACCCAGGCGGAGATGATGGCGCTCCAGATGCGGGACCTTCTGGGCAAAGCGCGACTCTCGTGTCAAATTCTCTGCGAAGACGATATGAAAATACGCCCGATGCTGACCGTCAGCGGAAGCGGGGCCAACGATGCCGGAGGCAAACCGGAAGAAGAGATCACACCGGAACCCGTGTGGATAGAGAGACCGTATTAGCGCAAGCGCTGTGCAGGCGAAGACCTTCTATAGTAATCAGCCTTTCACATGATCGGAATAGGAAGGCACACCAGGAGATCCGGTCGCCTCCCGGATGGCTCGGAGAATCGCGTCCTGCATTACGCACGCTCCCCATACGCCGACGAGGTCCGTAGTTGCCGCAACGTCACCGAGGCTCGCGGCGAAAACGGCGTCTCCGTCGACGGTCGTGTGTACGGGGTGTATCGTCCGGGCGAGGCCGTCGTGGGCCATCTGGGCTACTTTCGTAACCTGCGTTTTCGTCAGGTTCGCGTTGGTCGCAACGATTCCCAGGGTTGTATTCTGGCCCCAACGCATCCGGGAGGCTGCCCCTAAGAGTAACTCAACCGTATCTCCTATAGTGCCGTCTTCCCGTCGAGGCCCGGCCAGCACCATACCGCTGTCCGGGTCTCTGACTTCTCCGAAAGCGTTGACGGCGGCTATGGCGCCGACTACCAGCCCGTCGTCGAGGGTTACGGAGGCGCTGCCGACGCCTCCTTTCATCGCCCCTTCCAGGCCGAGGATCTTACCGACTGTCGCCCCGGTTCCGGCCCCGACGCTACCCTGCTCGAACTTCTCGCCGGCGGATGATGCCGCAGCGTAGCCCATCGCGGCGTCGGGACGGGATAGAGGGTCACCCACCATCAGGTCGAAGAGTACGGCGGCGGAGACGAGAGGTATCTTCGCTACCCCTAGATCCAGGCCGACTCCTTTTTCTTCGAGGAACTTTACGATGCCGTCGGCGGCGGCCAGCCCGAAGGCGCTGCCGCCGGTCAGGAGGACGGCGTGCGTCTGGTGGATGCTGGCGGTCGGGGCGAGGCGATCCGTCTCGCGGGTGCCGGGCGAGGAGCCGCGCACTTCTACACCAACGGTTGCCGGTCGGTCAAAAAGTACCGCCGTGCAACCGGTGAGACCTACAGGGTCAGTAGCATGTCCGACGAGAACGCCCGGCACGTCACAGATGTCGCCTGAAGCAACCTCTTTCAGGAGCCCGGCTGCTCCGGGTTATCCGAGGGTTCTTGGTCCGGGAGCTTCCACTCGTCGGGGTCGGCGGGTGTTATGTCCGGGTTCTCTTGAGAGAGTCGTCCGAGTGGGATCAGCTCCTGGTCGCTACGCTTCTGCC
The DNA here is from genome assembly GCA_038199155.1 of Rubrobacterales bacterium. Lineage (GTDB taxonomy): Bacteria > Actinomycetota > Rubrobacteria > Rubrobacterales > Rubrobacteraceae > JBBPZK01. The sequence continues at coordinate 1,719 of JBBPZK010000055.1, forward strand.
CAAACTGGACCATGACGGAGTCTTTTACCATCGAGTAATCGACGACTTTACCTTCCCGCTCCCCGAGCTTGACGGACGTGTTCTTGAATGGGGCGCGTTCCTTGAACTCTTTGTAGGCGTCGTGCTCGTAGCGCATGCAGCACTTCACCTCGCCGCAGCAGCCCATGATCTTATCGTTGGGCGTCACCCCTTGCTGACGAACGAGCCTGACGTTGACCGGACCCATGCTCCGCGCCCCGCTCCACACCGAGCAGCACAGCGGCAAGCCGCAAGTATCACAACCGCTAGCCGCAGCCGACCGCTCGATAAACACGAAGTTCTTGAGGGCTACCGCCGCATCGTAGGCGCGTTCGAGGCCGGCCTTCAGCGGTCCGAGATCCTGGTCCTTCTCCGACTGGTACTTCACCTCGATGTACGAACCGTCGAGAGAGAAATCGCAGCCGATAAACTGTATGTTCTGTATCCGGTGGTCTCTTGCGAGCTTTCGAGCCTCCTCTCGAACCTCTCGACCCAACTCACGCTGCCGGTCGACCTCGCGACGGTCGTGCTCTGAGGCGATCCTCAAGATGTTGAATGGAGACGTGTAGGGCTCGCGGCGGCGAGGAGTCAAGGCGACACGCCCGATGTACTCTCCGAAATCCGTCTCGACGACGACCTCGTAGCCGACCCGGAGGTCCAGGTCGCGCGCGTAGCAGAGCTTCGTAACGCCCCAGCCGGGGATGCGAACGTCTACGAGACGGGGGAGTTCAACGATATTCTCTGCCGTACCCTCGATAACGTCACCTCCAGGCTAGCCTCCGGAGAGACATTATACGCAAAGCCCGACCGCGCTTCCTCCAGCTCGAAGGCCGCTCCCGGCCAGTCGGCACTAGGGTTCCTCTCTACGTGACCCTTTATCTCCTCTACCCGATCCAGGTTTACCGCCAACTCAGGCGCCCCGGCCGCAACCACCGCCGCGTCCCGGTACACCAGCGCCAGCAACTCAAGTGCCTCCCGCACCGCAGCGTCCCGACCCGCGCGTACGGCACGTTTGGCTCCATCCCTGGCCCGCCGATCCGGCTCCTCGAACCTCTTCAGGTACGCCGCCTCCCGCGCAGCTCCCACGGCTTCAGCGCGGTCGAGGATGCGGGCCGCCGCCCGATGACGCTCCTCGAAGTCCTCCGCATAAGCGAAAGCCGCCTCGAAGACTTCCTCTCGCAGACCCGATAGTTCCTCCTCCCCGGCGTACCGGAGCGCCAACCCGACGCTGCCGCGACCCAGAGAAGCCGCGAGCCACGCGTCCTCTTCCGAAAACCCTCTCTCTCCGAGGAGACTCGCTACCTCTTCTACCGGAACCGGGTTGAAGCGGACCACCCGCGTCCGCGAGGCGACAGTCGGGAGCACGCCCTCCAGAGAAGCGGCGAGCAAGATGAAGACGGCCTCTCCTTCCGGCTCTTCAAGGCTCTTCAGCAAGGCGTTCGCCGCCTGAACATTCAGCGTATCCGCCTTCAGGATAAAGACGCGGCGCGCCCCTTCGAAAGGCCGGCTCGCCACCTGACGCAACACGTCCCGGACTTGCCCGATGGTAGTAAAAGCCCCCTCCGGTTGTATCTCGACCAAATCAGGATGAAGCCCCCGGTTCGCCCTTCCCTCCGCTTCGGGGTCGCCGCCGGAGACGAGAGCCGCTCCCAGCCTCCGCGCCACGGTCCGCTTGCCGACACCGGCAGGTCCGTGGAACAAGTAGGCGTGCGAAACTCCGCCCGTACGGAGGCTCTTCTCGAGGACCCGCAAGACCGCCTCGTTACCGACAACACCGTCAAAAGTCTCTAACACGCGGCTCTCTCGGGTGTCCTCAAGCTGCTATCCTCTCCCTGCTTGCCGTCTCTATAGTTCTCCCGCCTTTCCGGTGGAACCTCAGCCTTTGCGGTTGGCGGGAGTATAACGCAGCTCCAGTACCCTACTCCGCACGGCTTCCGCGAGATGGTCCGGCGGCAGCGAGGCGTCCAGGACCTCTATCCGGTTCGGCTCCGCCCTGGCTAGATCCTCGAAACCTGCGGAGACAAGGTCCATAAACTCTGTCCCGGCAACCTCGATCCTATCCAGGTTCCTCGAACTCTGGGCGCGCCGCTCTCGCTCCTCCGACCCGAGACGCAGATAGAAAGTTTTATCAGGTACGCCATCCCCTACCGCCCACGCGTTCAACTCGCGCACGTCCTTCGCACCGAGCCCTCTGGCATATCCCTGGTAGGCGAGGCTCGAGTCGAGAAATCGTTCGCAGAAGACCGTCTCTCCGCGCTCCAGACGAGGGAGGATCTCCAACCGTACGTGATCCGCGCGCGCAGCCGCGTAGAGATACGCCTCGGTCCAATCATCCAACTCGATGCCTGGGTCGAGCAGCACCCCCCGGATCCGCTCGGCGGCTGGAGTGCCTCCGGGCTCGCGGGTGAAGTATACGGGAGGCTCCAGATCCGCGAGTAGAGGCTTGAGATTCCGTACGAGGGTAGACTTGCCCGAGAAATCCGGGCCTTCTAAGGTTACGAAGATTCCCCGCGAGGATCTCGCGACGAACCCGTTCGCCCTAGGCCGCGGCGCGGCGGAGCGAACGCCGGCGGGCCGCCTCGACGTGGGCCTCGAAGAGTTTCCTGTGCTCCCTACCCGACTCCCGCATCGCCTCGGCGTGCCACTGGACCGCGAGGATCCACTGCTCGGAGAAATTCCGCGCCTCCATGGCTTCCACGATCCCATCCGGGGAACTTCCGCTCACGACGAGCCCATCCGCCAGGTCTTTCACCGCCTGGTGATGATACGAATTGACCTTGAAGCTGCGGCTAACCACGACCTCCCCAACCCTGGAACCGGCGTCCACCTCTACCTCGTGAGTCGGCTGGCGTTTGGGCGTATTCTGGCGGTGTTTCCCGGCCTCCGAGTCGAATTGGGTCGGCAGATCCTGGTAGAGCGTCCCACCGAGGGCTACGTTCAGGACCTGTAACCCGCGGCAGATCCCGAAAACAGGGATGCCTCGTTCTAGCGCATACCCTAGTATCTCCATCTCGAAAGCGTCGCGCTCGGGGATGGTGACGCCCATCTCCGGGACCGGATCCTCACCGTAGTAAGACGGGTCGAGATCGCTGCCGCCGCTCAATAACAAACCGTCTATGCTCTCCACGAGCGACTCGGCAGCTTCAACTACCGGCGGCAAGATGATGGGAGCGCCGCCGGCTTGGGCCACGCCTTCCACGTAGTCCAGGTCCGCCCGGACGTAGCCGCCCAGAGGACGCGTGTCTATACCTTCCGGGTCTTCCTTGAGCGTCGCTGTTATGCCTATTACGGGAGCCAAACTACCTTATCCTCCGAAAGATCTCGCCGACTCACAAACTACATCGCGGCAGAATAGCAAACTACCACCGCGATGGCTAGCAGCAACAGATAACCGCTCACACGCGTGAGCGGCGAGGTACGGCGGCTGGGAGTCTCGTCCGAGAGGTCGAGGGAGATCCGGCCTTCTATGTGGTGGACTTCTCCAACTCTTTCACCTTCTCCTCCGATCTCCCCTCACCCCTCTCTTTGGCATCTCCGTTTGCTTCCGCCTCGGCCTTGGCCTCTTCTTCGGCTTTTGCTTTCGCCTCGCGCTGCTCCTGCTTCTTCGGGCAGTCCATATTGATGCAGGTGATCCAGGGCCGCTTGCCGCCGAGCACCTTTATCTCGGGCGCCCCACAAGCCTCGCAGGTCGTCCCGAGCGGGATGATAGTCCCTCTCTGCGGCAGCGGATAGGTCACCCGGCACTCCGGGTATCCTTTGCATCCGACGAAACGCTTACGGCTCTTTCGGTTGCGGCGAATAATAAGGTCGTTCCCACACTCCGCGCAAGCACCGAGCGTCTCGTCTCCGCGGATACCCACCCACACCGTATCGGCGAACTTCTCCTCCGACTCCGTCAGGTTTCCGTACACTTTTCTCAAGACGTCGCGCGACTCATCTACTACGGAGTCTTTGCTGATCTTACCCTCCGAGATGGCGTCCATGCTCTTCTCCAACTCGGCGGTCATCTCGTGGGATGCTATCTCGGAAGCGAAGTCCTTGAGCGCCGTGGCGACCGCGATCCCGGTCTCTGTCGGGATGAGCGGGTCGTCGTGGACGTAGCCCCGGTCGTAGAGGTTCTGGATGATGTTCGGCCTCGTGGCTTTTGTCCCGAGCCCAAGGTCCTCCATAACCCGGATGAGCCGTCCCTGGCCGTAACGGCCCGGCGGCTGAGTCTCCTTGGAGAGTACCTCCGCACCGAGCACTTTCACTTCCTGGCCCTCTTCGAGCGCGGGCATCTCCTCGTCGGGCCGACGGCCGTAACGGTAGACACCGAGCCAGCCTTCCTCGGTCACGACCGTGCCGCGCGCGACCAGCGGTTCTCCACCGGATTCCAGATGAAGCGTAGTCCGCAAGGTCTTAGCCGGGCTCGATAGAGTAGCCAGAAAACGGCGCACTATGAGCTGGTAGATCTTCCACTGATCGTCCCGCAGAGCCTTTTTGGAGGCGTACCCGGTCGGGTAGATCGGCGGATGGTCGGTCGTCTGCTTCTTGCCCCTAGTCGGCGAGAGTTTCTCCTGCGCGAGCAACTTCTCGGCGAACGGCCCAGCCCCCTCCACGCGCTTGAGGTAGCCCAGGACTTCCCGCAGGTTCAGGGAACTCGGGTAGACGGTATTGTCCGTACGGGGATAGGAAACGTAACCGTTGGTGTACAAGTCCTCGGCCAGACGGGCCGCCCTGGAAGGGCTGATCCCGATGTTCGCCGCCGAAGTGAGGAAACTCGTCGTGTTGAACGGCGCGGGCGCCGGACGCGTGGCCGCCTTCTCATCTATCTTCGTGACGGTCGCCGTATCCGTTAGGTTCTCGTAGGCCGACCGGACGGCGGCTTCCTCGGTAAAGCGGCTCGTCGCGTGCCGGACGGTGAAGTCCTCACCGTTTCGGAGGTTCGCTTCGAGTTCCCAGTAAGGTTCGGAGACGAAGGCCCGCCGCTCGCGCTCGCGCTCGGAGATCAGGACGAGGGTGGGCGATTGGACACGGCCTACGGAAAGGAACGCGCTGCCGTAGCGCTTGGTGGCGCGGGAGACCCAACGCGTCAGGGTGGCCCCCCAGATCAGGTCTATATCCTGGCGCGCCGCCCCGGCGTTCGCCAACTCCTCGGAGACTTCCACCAACTCGTCGAAGGCGCGGGTCACCTCGCCCTTGGTCAGGGCGGAGAACCGGGCGCGCTCGACGTGGTCCACGAGCTTCGGGTTCGCGTCGAAGACCAGGGAAAGCGCCTCCACCCCGATCAACTCGCCCTCCCGGTCGAAGTCCGTGGCTACGACAACCTTGTCCGCCTTCTTCGAAAGAGACTTGACGGCGTCGGCGACACCCTTTTCGGAGACGGACTTCAGTATCTCCGCGTCTATGAGCGCGGAGGGCTCTACCTTCTGCCAGTTCGAATACTCCTCCGGGTATTCGGGGTTCAGCACGTGACCCTTCAGGCCGACGGAGACCGTCTCCTCGCCCTTCCAGGTAAAGGTATGGTGGGGCACGCTGCGGTGTTTCCCTTCCTTGACCGGCCCCTCGGCCAAAGACTGGGGAATTTTCTTTGCAGTATTTGCTTTCTCAGAAATTATTAGTCGCATATTGATCTAGTTTATAA
>JBBPZK010000056.1:0-22504 GCA_038199155.1 Rubrobacterales bacterium
ATTCTCGTCGGCACGACGGTCCTGATCTCCGACTTCTTCCTGCGCGGCCTGTGGTGGGGTGGGGGCAGGCGTCGCATGGGTAACGACCGAAATGGGGGCGGACAGATCCAACTAATAATGATGGTCGTCGCCCTCGTGTTCGCCATCCTCGCCCCGATCTTCGCCAGGTTGCTCCAGCTCTCCATCTCCCGCCAGCGCGAATACCTGGCGGACGCGACGGCTATAAAGTTCACCCGCAACCCGAAAGGGCTGGCCGACGCCCTACAGAAGATCTCCGGCGACCAGGAGGTGCTCGAAGTCGCCAACCGGGCGACTGCCCACCTCTACATCACCAACCCCATCAAGAAGTTCGAGAAGCGCTCCAAAGGGCTCTTCTCAACCCACCCGCCGATAGAAGAGCGGATACAGATCCTACGTTCCATGGAAACAGGCGGCATCCCTGAAACCGTCGGCCCGTAGACTCGACGAAAGGCCCGCGAGACGTTACAATATCCTGCGCTTACATTGCCGGATGGTGTAACGGCAGCACGAGTGACTCTGAATCACTTAGTCCAGGTTCGAATCCTGGTCCGGCAGCTCCCCCAATCCTTTCGCTTTCGGGAGGGTTAATGTTGTCGAAGCTCGGCTACCATCAAATCTTCGTCCCTGGCTGCTAAGTCACGGATGTCAGCGCGATGTATTGTGTCAGCGAGCCTCTACAATACGACAGAACGCAAATGAAAGTCGGACATCTGGATAGTAGAAACGTATTCTGCTTCTGCATCTTTTGTACACGAGGATATGGTATTGGTGGTTGCTTTGTCGTTACACTTTTGTCAATAAGAGATGCTTTTTGAGAACGGACCGGCAGGCAGTAAGGTACACCAGATGGTTAGTGCAGATGATTGTAGAGAGACGCGAGAATCGCTCCTGCGTTGCGTCCACAGGCTCGATGCTCTCACAGGCAATTTAGCGTCGCCAACATGGAACAGCCCCGGATCGGCCCTTGACGTATATGTCACAAGTGGCTAAAATTGATCGTATGACGGCTGAGATCATCATATGCGACACGAGGGTTGGAGACATGGTCTCGCCGTCTACGGGTCTTTCGAGCACATTTCGTCGTCACCGTCGCGGCTACCTTAGCGTCCTCGGCCGCTGGGGGTCGGCGCTTCGCAGCCTTCCGGTGCCTTCGCGGCTCATACCCCGCTTGATCGGTGAATCGGACGACTTCAGGCCCCAGCATCGGTTATGGTGGTGGTCCTTCGGGGCTTTTGACGAGAAAGGACAGCTAGAAGGCAACCAGTACCTGGCTGGCTGCCGCGCGCCGCCGCTCCTGCATCAGTAACAGCTAGAGCTACAAGCCAAAGCTACTTCTTATGCAGGAGGTAATATTATGTCGGCCCGACCCAACGTCGTGGTCATCGTCGCGGACACCTTCCGTCGCGACCACCTAGGAGCCTACGGGAACCCGTATATTCATACGCCGAACCTGGACGCCTTCGCGCGTTCGTCGGTCACTTTCGATCGGCACACGATCTCTTCTTTCCCAACCATGCCGGCCCGCGCTGACATGCTTACGGGTAACTTCTCCTACACCTTCATGGGCTGGGAGCCTCTTCCATGGAGCCTCCACACGCTTCCGGGGCTTCTCTCTCAGGCAGGCTATCTCACGATGGGCATCGTGGACACGCCTTACTTCATCCGCAACCGTTTCGGGTACGATCGAGGCTTCGACGACTTTATCTGGGTCCGGGGACAAGGGGACGACACGAGGCCACACGAGCGCTCGGATTTCCGGTCGACGTGGAAGTCCGAGTCCGACCGGCTCGTGGCCCGTACCATGACCGAGGCCGAGGAGTGGCTGGAGCGACACTACGAAGAAGAGTTCTTTCTGTACGTGGATACCTGGGACCCTCACGAGCCCTGGGACGCGCCGGATTACTTCACCAAGACGTACAGGCCCGGCTATGACGGGCGTCAGATCTACCCGGCCTACGGGAAGTGGCGGGATGCCGGTCTCTCCTGGGACGACGTGGAGACGGCTCACGCGACGTATTGCGGTGAGGTGACCATGGTCGACCGTTGGATCGGACGCCTGCTCTCCAAGCTCGACGTCCTGGGCTTGAGGGAGAACACGGTGATCTGCTTCGTTTCGGACCACGGGTTCTATTTCGGGGAGCACGAATACTTCGGCAAGGCCGAGTGGATCAACGACCAGACGGCCACCGCCAGCGCGGGCGCGGACATGCCCTCCTGGCTCTCTGAGTCCTGGCTGCTGACCGTCGACCGCTCTCCCCTGTACCAGGAGCTGACCCGTGTGCCTCTCATGGTCTCAGCTCCCGGCGTGAAGCCGGGCCGGCGATCCGCGATCACGACGGCCCCGGACCTCGCGCCGACGATCCTCGACCTGACCGGAGTCGGCGCACCTACGGGGGCGATGCAGGGAGAATCGTTCCGCGAGATCCTCACCGGGGAGAAGGAAGAGCACAGGGACTTCGTCGTAAGCTCCTGGCCGCTGTACTTCGCGGAGGGAGAGATCACGACCGCCGTTGACTCCCGGCCCCGGCGAGTGGCGAGCTACATGCCGATTACCACCAGCACGCCGGAGAGGTCCTTAATCCTGGGTGGACCGGGAGATAAGCCGGAACTCTACGACCTGACGAACGATCCTGGGGAGCAGACGGATATTTGGGAGAGCAACACCGGTGAAGGCATAGCCCTTATAGAGAAGACGATCTCTTTCCTGGAACAGCAGGGAACTCCGGAGCATCATATACAGCCTCGCCGGGCGGTCCTCGCGGAGCAGTTGCGCGCAAGCTTCGTGCAGAGTATCGGGGCGCAGCAGTACCCCGAAGAGAGTGCGGCGGCGGTATGAGAGAGACAAATACCTACGATTACCTCGTCCTCGGGGGCGGCACGGCGGGCGCGGTGATCGCCGCCCGCCTCGCCGAGGAGCCGGAGTTCAGCGTGTGCCTGGTAGAGGCTGGGCCGTCCGACGAGAACGACTGGCGGATACTCGAACTCTGGAACTGGAGCAACCTGCTCGGGACGGAGCTCGATTACGATTACGTGATAGAGCCGCAGCCGCGCGGGAATGGTTTGATCCGCCACAGCCGCGGCAAGATGCTCGGCGGTTGCAGCTCGCACAACTCGGCCATCGCCTTCCGAACCCCCGACGCGGACCTGAACATTTGGGAGAGAGCCGGCGCAACCGGGTGGGGACTGGAAGGAGCCTGTCCCTACTTCGAGCGGGTCTTCGACCGCGTCAACGTCGAGACGGTCCTGCCGGGCAACACCTGCACCGAAGCCTTCGTCGAGGCGGCCCATCAGGCGGGCTTCCCTTCTGTACACTTCAACGACGAGGAGCTTCGGGAAGGCGTGGGCTGGCTCCAGCTCAACGCGCGCGGGGCCATACGAGATTCCAGTTCCGTAGCTTACCTTCATCCCATTGCGGCGCTACCACCGAACCTCACGGTTATGACCGACACAAAGGTGCGGCGCATCCTGTTCGACGATCACGGCGACGCGGTAGGTGCGGACACTGATCGGGGTAGGATCTCCGCCCGCAGTGAGGTGATCGTCTGCTGCGGCGCTTTCGATACGCCAAAGCTCCTCATGCTCTCCGGCGTCGGCCCGGCCGAGCATCTGCGTGAGGTCGGTGTTCCAGTTGTGGCCGATGTACCTGGCGTTGGCGAGCATCTCTTGGATCACCCGGAAGGCGTGGTGATGTGGGAGGCGTCGCGACCGGTGCCGGCGATGTCGCGGCAAGGCTGGGAAGCGGGGCTCTTCGCCCGCACTGAACCATCAGCCGGAGAGCCGGATGTAATGTTCCACTTCGGCACCACCGCCTTCGACCTCAATACCGCGCAACTCGGATACCCGACCGCCGAGCAGGCGTTCTGCCTCACGCCGAACGTGATGCGCGCAAAGAGCGAGGGCGTCGTGCGGCTGCGCTCCTCGGACCCATCGGCTCCGCCCTTGATCGACTTCCGCTACTTCACGGACCCGGATGGATACGACGACCGGGTAATAACCGAAGGCGTAAAGCTCGCGCGCATTATCGCCGGGCAGCCTGCCCTGAAACCCTGGATAGAGCGCGAACTAGCCCCCGGTCCCAATGTCCAGAGTGACGAGCAGATCTCCGAGTACGCCCGCCACACCGCCAACACCGTTTATCACCCTGCCGGCACCTGCCGCATGGGAGACACAAGCGACTCCGGCGCGGTAGTGGACCCGCAACTACGAGTCCGGGGCGTGGGCAGGCTCCGTGCCGCCGACGCCTCCATTTTCCCGACCATGATAGGCGTCAACCCGTGCATGACGTGCATGATGATCGGAGAGAAGTGCGCGGACCTGATAAGCGGGACGAGCGAGATGTCCTCGGCAGCGCTGGCGCAAGGAGAACTCGCATGGTGAACGGCGTCGTGGATAACTTCGTAGATTACTCTATGTACGTGGCGGGCGTGTGGACCGGCTCCGAATCGGGCGCTCGCACGGACGCTACCAGCCCCGCGACCGGAGAGAGGATCGGGAGCGTCCCCGAAGGCACCCGCGAGGACGTAAAGCGCGCGATAGCCGCCGCGAACGAAGCCTCCCGCGCCTGGGCCGCGTTCTCGGCCTTCGAACGGGCCGCCGCCATGAAGCGGATTACGCTCGTCATAGAGGAGCGTCGCGACGACCTCGCCAGAACCCTCACCCTGGATCAGGGCAAGCCGCTCCATGCCGAAGCCTATGGTGAAGTAGACGAGCTTATCGAGTACTTCGAGATGGCGGGCGCCGACGCGACGCGCCTGGATGGGTCAATGCCGCCTTCGGTGGATGCTGACAAGCGCGTCATGCTTTACAGGGTTCCGCGGGGTGTGGTCGGTGTGATCTCACCGTGGAACTGGCCCTATACGATGCCGGCGGAGTTGATCGCCCCGGCTCTCGCCTGCGGCAACGCGGTTGTCTGGACGCCGGCTCCTTCCACATCAGTCTGCGCCGTAAAGCTCGCCGAATGTATCGTGGACGCCGGCCTGCCGTCCGGGGTCTTCAACATGGTCACCGGCCCCGGTCCCGTCGTCGGGGACGAGGTGGCGGCGAATCCCGGCACCCAGGCCGTCGGGTTTATAGGTTCCATCGAGACCGGACAGAAGGTGGCGGCGCGGGCCGCCGGGAAGGCGCTGCTCCTGGAGATGGGTGGCAACGGGCCGATGGTCATTCTGGACGACGCTGATCTCGACGCTGCGGCGGAGGCGAGCCTCACCTCCGCATTCCTCGGGGCGGGCCAGAGTTGCACGGCCGGGGAGCGGTTCCTAGTCCACGAGAGCATCTACGAGGATTATCTCGAAAAGCTTTGTGTGGAGATCGGGCGTGAGATCAAACTAGGAGATCCCTCAGACAAGCTCACCACGCTAGGCCCCCTGAATAACGAATCAACGGCGAGCAAGATGGATCAGCATATCCATGACGCCCTCGAACGCGGCGCCGACCTGATCTCCGGCGGTTCGCGCGCAGAAGGCTTCCCCACGGACCTCTACTATCATCCCACCGTGCTCGGCAACGTCACCGGCGAGATGCGCGTCTCCAAAGAAGAGACCTTTGGCCCCATAGTTCCGGCCACCATCATCCGTGACGAGGAAGAGGCGATCCGGGCCGTCAACTCCTCGCCCTACGGACTACTCTCCGCCGTCTTTACGCGGGACCTGATGCGGGGCCTGCGCTTCGCCGAGGCTGTGCGAACCGGATGGGTCAATATAAACGCTTCATCGAATCACTGGGAGAGTCACCTGCCATTCGGTGGCCGGGCTGGCTCTCTCTCGGGCCTCGGTCGGGTCGGCGGCCGCTACCCGATGGAGAGCTTCACCGAGCCAAAGACTGTAATAGTGAACCTGGCATAAAAAGAATAGTCCATCCTATTCCGCGGCATCTCAGAAAGGAGCGGTCATAACCATCGACCGTACCGACCTATTCCTACAGAGGACTAAACTAGCGAGGAGACCTACCTTCACACGCGGGCGTCGGTAGGCCTAGCCGTTGCCCTCATCCCCGACGCTTATACCCGTGCGAGTTCCACGAGATGGATCAGAGCCGGGACAGAGTCGGAGCGTGAGAAGGTCTTCGCGTCCAGTTGGGTCGAGGTCGGTTTCGCTTCCGAAGTGGGTAAGCCGGGTGACGATGATCTTCGCCGGGCGTTCGATCATCGTCACCCGCGACAAGCACGACGGGCTCAACGCCTTCCACAACGTCTGCCGCCACCGGGCCGCCAGGCTGCTCGACGACGACACCCGCGCCCGTCCGTAGCAACAGGATACGTTGCCCTTACCACTCATGGACCTACGACCTCGAAGGCGCGTGCCTCGGTACTCCGCTCAAGAACGTGGTGACCAGGAAAGGGACCGCCAGAACTACCGGACGGGGAGCCGACCGGAAAAGAGGTGCGATATTTGCAACTAGTTGCACTATACGGTACAGTTTTGAACCGTGTTGCGTAGTCTGATACCTTAACTATAGGCCCAAGAGGGGAAGGAGAAAAGTAGCGATGTTACGAAATTACCTGAGGGAGCATACTAACCCGCCGGTTTTCCTAATCTCCGGCGCGGTGATCTTGATCGTGTTGGCATTCGGGGTGATCTTCCCAGTAGGGTTTGGGAGCTTCGCGAACGCCTTGCTCGGTTGGATTACCACCTACTTCGGCTGGTTCTACATCCTCTCCGTCAGCTTCTTCTTGATCTTCGTCGTCTGGCTGATGTTCACGCGCTGGGGCAATGTTCGTCTCGGCCCCGACGAATCCCGACCGGAGTACGGCACCGTCTCGTGGTTCGCGATGCTGTTCACCGCTGGTATGGGGATCGGACTCGTGTACTACGGCGTGGCCGAGCCGATAAGCCACTTCTCAAGCCCGCCGACCGGTAAGGGCGGCACGGAGGTGGCCGCGACCCACGCCATGAACTACACCTTCTACCACTGGGGACTCCATCCCTGGGCCGTCTACATAGTGCTCGGGCTCTCGATAGCCTACTTCCACTTCCGCAAAGGGCTGCCGATGAAGCCGGCCGCCGCCTTCTATCCCCTGATAGGCAATAGGATCTACGGCCCCATCGGGCACGCCATCGACATCCTGGCCGTATTCGGTACCGTATTCGGGCTGGCGACCTCGATAGGCATCGGGGCGCAGCAGATCGGCTCCGGCCTCAACACCATCTTCGCCGTCCCGGACAGCACCCTGGTACAGGTCATCATCATCGGAGTGGTCGAGGTGGTCGCCATAGGTTCGATCATGCTAGGCATCGACGCCGGTATCCGGCGTCTGGCGAACATCAACATGTGGCTGGCCGTGGTCCTGTGCGCATTCGTGTTCCTGGTCGGGCCGACGCTCTTTTTGCTCCAGTCGCTGGCCGGGAACATCGGCTACTACGCGCAGAACCTGATCGGGACCAGCTTCACCATATTCAGCAGCGGTAAAGGCGCCGCCTGGCAGGCGGATTGGACGCTGTTCTACTGGGGTTGGTGGATCTCCTGGTCGCCGTTCGTGGGGATGTTTATAGCCCGCATCTCCTACGGACGGACCATCCGTCAGTTCATCGTCGGGGCGCTCGTGGCCCCGACGGGTGCCTCCTTCGTGTGGTTCGTCGTCTTCGGGGACACCGGGCTCCACAGTCTGCTGACCGGGGGCGACAAGGCGCTGGCGAACGCCGACTCGAGCAACGCCCTGTTCGTGCTCTTGCAGCAGTTGCCCGTCGCCGGGATAATCACCGTGATCGCCTCCGTACTCGGGATCATCGTGGTCACGCTGTTCTTCGCCACTTCCTCGGACTCGGGGTCGCTGGTGGTAGATATGCTCACCAACGGTGGCGACCCGAACCCGATCTGGCAGCAGCGCCTGTTCTGGGCCATTATGGAAGGCGTGGTGGCGGCGGTCCTCCTGATCGCCGGAGCCGCAGTCGGTGGTAACCCCTTGAGCGCGCTTCAGGCGGCCTCGGTCTCGGCTGGCCTGCCTTTCTGCTTCGTGCTGCTGGTGATGTGCTTCTCACTGGTCAAGGCCCTGCGGCAAGAGAATGTTCCAAGTATAGTGCCGGAGCCGAGGCCCGCTCCGGAGCCGGACAGGGCGATGTCCCGGCCGCAGGGTGCCACCGCTCCCCAGCGGGCGAGCGCGGAGAATCCCCAGGATCGCGGACGATTCCGCGACTAGAAGAGGTCGTGGAGCCAGAGTAGGTCTCAGGGAAATCTTGTCGTGGAACAAATTCATGAGGAGGGAGAATGGGTAGAGTGCGGAGGAATCCGTTTCGGGGGCTGGTGGACCACATAAGCGAGATGAATCGGTTGCAGGAGCGCTGGATGGCCGGTCCAGAAACCGGGCGGGAAGACCAGCGTAGAACCCACATTACCGCCTGGGTCCCGACCACCGATATCTTTGCGAAAGATGAGGACCTCGTGATCCGGATCGAGGTCGCCGGTGTGGATCGGGAGGACGTGGACGTGACAGTCTCCAACGGTATGCTGACCGTCTCTGGAGAGCGCAGGAGCGAGCTGGACGACGAAGAGGTGAGTTACTATGTCCGGGAGCGCTTCTATGGCGTTTTCAGACGCAGCATTACCCTGCCCGAAGGGATAGACGGGAGCAAGATCGACGCTGGTTTCAACAATGGCATGTTGGAGATTACAGTCCAGGGCGGTGCGGTGGCGGCGCAACCCAGATACGTCCAGATCACAGACGAATCCGACTGAGGGAATAGAGATCCGTAAGGAGAGATAAATTTTGGACGCGAGACCCCTCCTGCAGCAAGAACAATATCTACCTGGACAGCATGTTGACACTCTCCGTATCGAACGCGCCGTCCGGGAGATACTCGCCGCCATAGGTGAAGACCCCGACCGGGAAGGCTTGAAGGGTACTCCGGAACGCTTCGCCCGGACCTACGAGTTTCTCTTCGCAGGACTTGGCGTGGACCCTACCCTGTTCCTGAGCACGGGTTTTCAGGAGGACCACCACGAGATGGTGCTGGTGCGGGACATACCGTTCTACTCGATGTGCGAGCATCACTTACTGCCCTTTGTCGGAAAGGCGCACGTGGGCTACATCCCAAACGGGAAGGTTATAGGACTCTCTAAGCTGGCCCGATTGGTAGAGGGATACTCCCGCCGGCCTCAGCTCCAGGAGCGTCTGACGGCCCAGGTCGCGGAAGCCCTGCACGGAGAGCTGGGGTCTCAGGGCTGCATAGTCGTCGTGGAGGCGGACCATCTGTGCATGACGATGCGCGGCGTGCAGAAGCCCGGTAGCGTAACGGTCACCAGCGCCGTCCGCGGTATCTACGCCAGAGACGAGCGTACCCGCCACGAGGCGATGAGCCTGATCACCGGCCATCGCTAACCTGCGCCGTGGACCATTGAGAACGCGCTCGTTGGGAATCGCCGTGTGTTTCATGCCCTTTTGTAGTTGGTCAGACTGCACGTGGATATCCTGAAACTATGTCCGTAACAGAGCTACGGGAAGCCAAGCGCCACCTGAGAGCGGCTGTTCTCGGACGGCGGGACGCCATGAGCGCGGGACATCGGGAGGCCATGGGCGGAGCCATCTTGCGGGAGGTCGCCGCCCTCTCCGAATATCGGCGGGCCAACGCTATAATGGCCTACGCGGGTATCGGCAGCGAACTTCAGACAGATGAATTTCTGCGTCACGTTCTGGGGGATGGTAAAGTCCTGCTGCTCCCCAGAGTAAACCGCGAGAAAAAGCTGCTGGAGGTGTACGAGGTGCGGGACACAGCCCGCGACCTGGTGGCGGGGACGTGGGGGATACGCGAGCCCGCACCGAACCTCTGCCCACTGGCGGACCTCGGCGCCGTCGACTTCGTACTCGTCCCAGGCGTAGCCTTCGACCCCGCCGGCGGCCGCCTGGGCTACGGGGCGGGCTTCTACGACGGGCTGCTCTCCGGTACACTATCTTCCCACGCGCGTCTGGTCGCCGGGGCTTTCGAAACCCAGGTGGTCGAGAAGGTTCCCCGCGAAGAGCACGACGTGCCGATTCATCTGGTAATTACCGAGGCTCGACACTACTTGCCGGAACCGTTTGAGAGATAAATCGCCTCCGGGTTAGCGTTGCCGAGAGCCTCTCGACGCGAGAAACGTTCCTCTCAAACCCGCGAACGAGCCTATGGTCCTCAAGCGCTCCAGGGTTGCCTCGATCAGACGCGAGAGGTAGCAAGGCCCCGAATGCACGAACGGATCATCACGCCCCCTTGACTCACCCGATAACGTATGCTACTAGTTCCTCATAGTAAAATGGTTTTCTTAATGCGCAACAGCCACGGGCTTGAGATCGCAGGCCGCTTATATGAGGCGGAAGCCAGGTGCGGTGCTGTGAGGGTTGGTAGTGGGCTTATCGGGCGTTGGGCTCTCGCTTGCGGGACACGGACGGAGGACTAGCGGTGGAGGATAGGGCAAACGTCGTGATCGTTGGGGCGGGCATCGTTGGTTGCAGCGCGGCCGAGCATCTTACGGGGCTAGGTTGGCTGGACGTGGTGGTCCTGGATCAGGGACCGCTCTTCGAGGCTGGGGGATCCACATCCCACGCGCCGGGGCTCGTCTTCCAGACCAACCCGTCGAAGACGATGACGGAGCTTGCCAGCTATGGCGTAAAGCGATACTCGGAGTTAGATCTCGACGGCGAGCCTTGTTTCTACCAGGTGGGGAGCGTCGAGGTGGCGGCAACCCCCGAGCGGTGGAAGGATCTGCGGAGGAAGCACGGTATCGCAACTGCGTGGGGGGTAGAGTCAGAGCTTCTCTCGCCGGAGGAGTGTGTCGAGAAGAGCCCACTCTTGGACCCGGCAAAGATCCAGGGTGGGTTCTTCGTCTCCTCGGACGGCATCGCCAAAGGTGTCAGGGTTGCGGAGGCGATGGCGCGGCGGGCGATGGAACGCGGTGCGAGCTTCCACGGCGAAACCGAGGTCGTCGGCGTGGAGGTAAAGGACGGGCGCGTCAGGGCTGTCGGGACCTCGCAAGGCCGCATCGAAACGGAGACCGTCCTGAGCTGCGCCGGGATGTGGGGGCCGCGCATCGGGAGGATGGCCGGAGCCTTCGTGCCGCTTTTGACGCCGATGCAGCACCAGTACGCCTGGACCACGCCGGTGCCGGGGCTCGAAGGAGCAGTCGGGGAGTCGGACCATGTGATTCTACGCCACCAAGACCACTCGATGTACTTCCGGCAGGAGGGTGAGCGGTACGGAATAGGGTCCTACAGGCACCGCTCCATGCCACTCTCGCCCGATGAGATCGGCGGCTACAAGCCCGGCGAGACGATGCCCTCCATAAAGGAATTCACCCCCGAGGACTTAGAGGGACCGTGGGAGGAGTCGCGGAAGCTCTTGCCCAACCTTCAGCAGACCGGGATAGAGCGGGGCATAAACGGACTCTTCTCGTTCACGCCGGACGGTGGCTCACTACTCGGCGAGTCTAAGGAGGTTCGGGGCTTCTGGATGGCGGAGGCTGTCTGGGTCACGCACGCTGCGGGCGCGGGACGCATGATCGCGGAGTGGATGGTCGAGGGCGCACCGAGTATCGATCCGAGCGGGCTCGACGTACACCGCTTCGACGAGTATCAGAAGAGCCCTGCCTACGTGTTGGCCCGCAGCTCGCAGTCGTTCCAGGAAGTTTACGATGTGATCCACCCGTTGCAGCCGATGGATGAGCCGCGACCCTTGCGTACCAGCCCCTTCTACGCGCGCCAGCGGGAGCTTGGGGCGTACTTCCTTGAGGCGTCGGGATGGGAACGTCCGCAGTGGTACGCGGCCAACGAGCCGCTGCTCGCGAGGGTCGAGGTTCCCGAGCGCGACGAGTGGTCCGGCCGTTACTGGTCTCCCATAGTTGGGGCCGAACACGTCACAACCCGCGAGCGGGGCGCCATATTCGACATGGCCTCGCTAAAGAAAGTCGAGGTAACGGGACCGGGGGCGCTGGAGTTCCTCCAGGGATTGAACACGAACCAGCTCGACAAGCCGGTCGGCAGCGTCACCTACACGCTCATGCTCGACGAGAAGGCGGGCGTGAGAAGCGACATAACCGTCGCGCGCCTTGCCGAAGAACACTTCCAACTCGGCCTCAACGGACCCAGGGATATCGAATGGATGGAGCGTCACTTGCCGGAGGATAGCCCGGTACAGGTTCGGGATATCTCAGGCAGTACTTGCTGTTTGGGAGTGTGGGGACCGGCGGCGAGGGATCTCGTGCAGTCATTGAGCCTCGACGACCTCTCCAACGAAGCCTTCGGCTTCTTCAAGGCGAAGAGGATCCACGTCGGTGAGGTACCGGTCACCGCGCTGCGGGTCTCCTACGTCGGCGAGCTCGGGTGGGAACTCTACGCCCCGGCGGACATGGGTATCAGGCTTTGGGACCTCCTCCGGAGTGTCGGGCAGCCTCTCGGCGTCGTCGCGGGCGGCCGCGGGGCTTTCAGCGGGCTCAGGCTCGAGAAGGGCTACCGGCTGTGGGGAACGGACGTGACCACCGAGCACGACCCCTACGAGGCGGGCCTCGGCTTCGCCGTGAAGCTCGACAAGGACGACTTCGTCGGGAAGGAGGCGCTACTGAGGCGCAAGGAGGAGGGCCCGCGCCGCAAGCTCTCTTGCCTACTTCTCGACGACCCAACGGTGGTCGTCATGGGTGGCGAGCCGGTATACGCGGAAGGCCGGACCGTAGGCTACGTCACCAGCGCGGCGTACGGGTACTCGATAGGCCAGAGTATTGCCTACGCCTGGCTACCGCCCGGAATCTCGGCGGAGGGCCAGAAGGTCGAAGTTGGGTACTTTGGGGAGCGTCACGGCGCGACGGTCGCCGAAGAGCCGCTCTTCGACCCGGCGATGAAGCGGATGCGCGGCTAAAGGGAGAAACGCTTGATCGGGACCCGTCAAACAGGCCAGAATCGGACCGTCAACGTGCTCGACGTAATAGGGAACACGCCCTTGATCGAGCTCGAAGGCGTCCACATAAAGCTCAAGTACCTGAACCCCTCCGGCTCCATCAAAGCACGCATCGCCAAGTACATGGTCGCGGGGACCGGCGGAACGCTTCTCGGGGTGGGACAACCCTTTCAGCGGGGCAAACCTGGTGACGGCGCGGCGCATCCGCGAGGAGCATCCCGAGCTGGAGAACATCGTCACCCTCTTCTGCGACGAGGGCGGAAAGTACATAAGCGAGCATTTCCGAAACACGGGGGAGGGAGAGATGCGACTAAAGAGCTGAACATCCAGGAGTGAACGACGCTGATGGTTCAAACGGCCCACGACTCAAGGGCCGCGTACAACGAAGAGAGGAGATACCTTAGATGGCGGAAGTAAACCCAAACCCAGGTATCCTGCAGTACACGAGGATATTCAAGTCACCGTACTTCTACGGCTCGCGCCGGCACGGAATCCAGAAGTACAGTGTCTACAACCATCACTATCACCCGCGCTACTACCGGGATCCGGTGGAGGAGTACTACCAACTCCTGAACGGCGTTACGATGTGGGACGTCGGTGGAGCGGAGCGGCAGGTGGAGATCACCGGCCCCGATGCCTTCGAGTTCACCAACATGCTCACCCCGCGCGACCTGAACAAGTGCGCCGTCGGGCAGTGCAAGTATGCGTTTATCACGAATGCCGAGGGCGGCATCATCAACGACCCGGTGCTCTTGCGCCTGGATGAGAACCACTTCTGGCTCTCCCTCGCTGACAGCGATGGGCTGCTCTGGGCCCAGGGTCTCGCTTACAACGCGGGGCTGAACGTGGAGATCAAAGAGCCCGACGTGGGACCGATGCAGGTCCAGGGACCGAAATCCAAGGAGGTGATGACCGACCTCTTCGGTGAAGGCATCCTCGACGTACCCTACTACTATATGGAGCATCACGAGCTGGACGGGATGGAGCTCGTCATCTCCCGCACCGGCTACTCCGGGGAGCTAGGGTACGAGCTATACTTGAAGAACGCCAGCCGCGACGGTTTGAAGCTCTGGGACCGCGTTTTGCAGGCCGGCGAGCCGCACGGGATCTCCCCGATCGGACCGTGCCATATCCGCAGGATCGAGGGCGGCATCCTGGCCCTGGGTTGCGACATGTGGTACGACACCAACCCCTACGAAGTCGGCTACGGCTACAAGTGGATGGTCGAGCTTGAGCAGGACCAAAACTTCGTCGGCAAGGAAGCCTTGAAGCGCGTGAGCGAGGAAGGCGTCAGCCGCAAGCTGGTCGGTGTGGAGATCGGGGGCGGGGACCTCGGGTCGTACAACGACGGTTCCATGATCGACTACTTCCCGGTCCACAAGAACGGCGAGAAGATCGGCGAAGTCACCTCCGCCTGCTACTCGCCGCGCCTGGAGAAGAACATCGGGTTCGCCATGGTCCCGGTCGAGTACAGCGAGATCGGTATCGAGCTCGAGGTGGAGCGCCCGGAGGAGACGGTCTCGGCTACGGTGGCAGACAGGGTCTTCTTCAAGCCGGAGCACGCCGAACAGACGTTGAGCGCCACCAGCTCCAGCAAGGGCGCATAACAGCACGGTAATAGGGAGTGGAGGCCGCCGTTGACGGGGAGCGTTTACCTGTTGCGGCGGCCCACTAATCTCGACGGCGACGGGAAGAGGACCGCGTGATGCAAGACAGGAGGAGCGCGCTGGCCGAGGCGTTGCGGAGGCCGCGATACGAGGTCATTCCGCTTCCGGGTATCGAGGAGCAGGTAGTCGAGTACGTGCCGAAGCACATCAAGCTCACGGTGACGGCCTCACCGACGAAGAGAATATATTCCACCCTGGAGTTGGCCGAGCGGCTCTCAAAGGGGGGCTTTCGGGTCGTGCCGCACCTCTCGGCGCGTCTCGTCCGGGACAAGGCGCAGCTAGCTGAGATCCTCGCACAGTTGCGGGAGGCGGACATCCGGGATGTCTTCGTTGTGGCGGGCGACGCGCCGGAACCCGCCGGTGAGTTCGACGGCTCCGGCGCGCTGCTGAAAGCGATGGACGAGATCGGTCACGGTCTCGAAGAGGTCGGCATCACCGGTTATCCCGAGAGCCATCCTCTCATAAGCGATGAGGTCACCATACAGGCTATGTCCCAGAAAGAACCCTACGCGACCTACATAGCCAGCCAGATCTGCTTCGATACCAAAGTCATCAACGAATGGGTCCTGCGGGTGCGGCGGCGGGGTGTGGAGTTGCCGATCTACGTCGGTATGGCCGGCGCGGTGAACATGATGAAGCTCATGCGGATCTCGTCGAAAATAGGTCTCGGCGAGTCGGCGCGCTTCCTCAAGAAGTATGGCAACTGGTTCTGGCGGATGTTCATGCCCGGCGGCTACAGCCCGGACGCCCTGATCGAGGGCGTATCAACCTCCGTCGGGAACCCGGAACGTAAGGTGCGTGGTTTTCACATCTACACCTTCAACGAAGTGGAGAAGACCGAAGCGTGGCGGCGCGAGGCTCTGGAACGACTCGGGGCGACGCTAATCGAGGAGAGACACAAGGAGTCCACCGTATGACATTCCCGACAGAGAAGTTCCCGAGCGATCTCGAGATCGCCCGCCGGGCGAAGCTGAAGCCACTGACCGAGATAGCCGGGGGCATCGGCATCGGGAAGCATCTCCTTGAGCCCTACGGCGACTCCGTGGCGAAGATAAAGCTTGAAGCCATCGAGGAGCTTTCGGACCGGCCAAAGGCGAAGTATGTGGTGGTATCCGCGATCACGCCGACGCCTCTGGGCGAAGGGAAGACCACGACCACGGTGGGTCTGGGGCAGGCGTTCTCCCACATCGGGAAGACGGCGACGGTCGCGGTGCGCCAGCCGGCTATGGGTCCGACGTTCGGTATCAAGGGCGGCGCGGCGGGAGGCGGCTACAGTCAGGTAGTGCCGATGGAGATGCTCAACCTACACCTGACCGGGGATACGCACGCCGTTACCTCGGCCCATAATCTTCTCTCGGCCATGATCGACAACCACGTCCACCAGAACGACGACTTCTTCCACGTCGACCGGCACAGCATCACCTGGCGGCGGGTCCTGGACGTAAACGACCGGGCCTTGAGGAACATTATCGTGGGGCTTGGTCCCCGCGCCGACGGCATTCCCCGCGAGACCGGGTTCGACATCACCGCCGCTTCGGAAGTGATGGCGATACTGGCGCTCTCGACCTCTCTGAGAGACTTGAGAGAGAGGCTGGGCCGAATCGTGATCGGGAGCACCGTAGAAGGCAAGCCTATAACCGCCGAAGACCTGAAGGCGGCCGGCGCCATGGCGGTGATGCTGCGCGAGGCGATAAAGCCGAACCTGATGCAGACCCTTGAGAACACGCCCGTCTTAGTGCATGCTGGACCATTCGGCAACATCGCCACGGGAAACTCCTCCATCATGGCGGACCGGATCGGCATTCGTGGTGGAGATTATCTGATCACCGAAGCTGGCTTCGGGGCGGACATGGGGGCCGAACGTTTCTTCAACATCAAGTGCCGCTACTCCGGCCTCAAGGCCGACGCCGCCGTGCTGGTGGCGACCGTGCGCGCGCTCAAGGCACATTCGGGCAGGTTCAATATCGTCGCCGGACGCCCGCTGCCGCCCGAGCTACTGGAGGAGAACTCCGAGGACGTACTCGCCGGGGCGGACAACCTGAGAAAGCAGATCGAGAACATAAGGCTGCACGGGGTCTCGCCGGTGGTGGCTATAAACGCTTTCCCGACCGACCACGACTCCGAACACGACGCTATCCGCGAGATCGCCGAGGAGATGGGAGTGCGGGTCGCCCTCTGCAACCACTTCTCCGAGGGAGGCGCGGGCGCCACCGAACTGGCCGAGGCGGTCGCCGAAGCCGCGGAAGAGGAGACCGAATTCCGCTTCCTGTACCCGGAAGAAGCGAGCCTCAGGGAGAAGATAGAGACCATCGCCACGAAGGTGTACGGGGCGGACGGCGTGGCCTACGACATGAAGGCCTCCCAACAACTCGACTCCTACGAGAAGAACGGTTTCGGGAGGCTGCCGATATGTATGGCGAAGACGCACCTTTCGATCTCTTCGGATCCAACACTACTAGGAGCCCCGAAGGGCTGGACACTCCCGGTGCGCGAGGTGCGGGCCTCCGTGGGAGCAGGCTTCATCTATCCTCTGTGCGGCGAGATGAGGACCATGCCGGGCCTGAGCGCCTCGCCGGCGGCCACGCACATAGACATAGACGACAACGGTGAGATCGTGGGCCTCTCATGAGCGAAAACAGCGAGCCAAACTACCCGGAGTAGACATCAGGCCGCTTCCTGGATACGGTTGTCTCCAACGGCGGGTCCGTACCCGAAAGCGCCAGACTTGTACAGGAAGATACAATGATGGACGTTGATCTTGCGTCTCGGGAAAGGAGTTTTTGATGACGGAGAGAAGAACCCCGCTCTACGATTACCACCTGCGCGCGGCGCGGGGACTCGTGAAGGGCGGCGGGGAGTTTATGTTCCCGTCCTCCTACGTTTCACCGGTGGAGGAGCATCTCAACGTTCGTAGGAACGTTGGGATGCAGGATCTCTCGACGATGGGCGAGGTGGATATAAAGGGGCCGGGGGCCGAGCGGCTCGTCAGACGGCTGCTCGTCAACGAGGTCCAGGACATGGAGCCAGGACAGCTTCGGTACTCGACGATGTGCAACGAGGAAGGCGGTATCGTAGACGACGTTACGGTCTACAAGTTCGACGACGAACATTATATGGTCGTCACCAGCTCGGGTCCCCGGCTGAAGAGTTGGCGTTGGATCTCCGAGCACGCCCAGGGCTCCAGCGCCTACATTACCGACGTGACGGCGGCCATCGCCCTGCTCACAGTACAGGGACCTCTCTCCCGCAAGTACCTCAAGACGGTCGCCGAGGGCGTGGACCTCGACGCCTTGCGCTTCTTCCGCTTCGCGCCGTGCACGATCGGCGGGGTGGAGCTCCTGGTCTCTCGTTCCGGCTATACCGGAGAGCTTGGCTACGAGTTGTACGTGCCGGCGGAGCAGGCCGGGATGCTGTGGGAGCACATCCTGAAGACCGGCAAGCAGTTCGAGCTCAGGCCCTACGGCGTCGAGGCGATGCAGAGTCTAAGGATCGAGAAGGCTCTACCACTCTACGGCCCCGACATAAGTGAGGAATATACTCCCTTCCACCTGGGATTGGACCGTTGGATCCGGTTTAACAAGCGAGACTTCTTCGGGCGCGAAGCTCTCCTGCGCGTGCAGGAACGGGGCCTGGAGAAGCGTTGGGTGGGCTTGATCCTGGACGCCGAGACCCCGGCTTCCGGAGGAGACAAGGTCTACGCTATTGGGGACGTGGCTACCTTCAGGGAAATTGTGGAGACTGGGGCGGAGACCGGCGAGCACGAGGACGAACAGTTGCCGGGAGATAGGCAGGTCGGCGTCGTCACTTCAAGCGCCCGTGGGCCTTCCGTAGAGAAGACCTTGGCCCTGGCCTACGTAGACACCGCCCACGCCTGGCCGAGCGGCAACCTGCTCGTAGAGATCAACGGCCGTCCCGTACCCGCACGGGTTGCCCAGACTCCATTCTTCGATCCCGAGATGGCCCGCGCCCGCTCCAGGCCGCAGGACGACGAGTTGAGCCGGCCCCAGCCCTCCGCACTACCGCCGGTCAACTCCCAAACAAGCACCCTGGCAGGATACTCCGGCAACGGAAAGTCCTGATGTCCGGCGTAGACTACTCCGGCCACTACGACGCCATCGTCCTCGGCGTAGGCGCCATGGGAAGCGCCACCGCCTACCAGTTGGCGAAGCGCGGCAAGCGGGTACTGGCCCTTGAGCAGTTTGGCATCCCGCACACGATGGGCTCTTCCCACGGTCACACGCGCATCATCCGGATGGCCTACTACGAGCATCCATCCTACGTCCATTTGCTCAGGCGCGCCTACGAGCTGTGGCGCGAGATACAACGCGAGGCGGACGAGAAGCTCCTCTACACCACCGGCTCGGTAGACTCAGGACCCGAGGACTCCTGGGTCTTCAAAGGATCTTGGGAGTCCTGTAAACAGCACGACCTGCCCCACGAAGTCCTGACCGGGGCGGAGCTCAGGCGCCGCCACCCTGGCTACAACCTCCCGCACGATCACCTCGCACTCTTGCAGCCTGACGGAGGGTTCCTCGCGCCGGAGCGGTGCATCGTCTCCTACGTAATGGCCGCGCAGTCCCACGGAGCCGAGATCCACGCCCACGAGAAAGTCCTTGAGTGGGAACCTCTCGAAGGCGGAGTGCGGGTGCATACCAATCGCGGAACCTACGAGGCCGACAAGCTCGTGATCACCGCCGGAGCCTGGGACGCAGATCTCCTCGATGTACTCGATGGACTCGCTGTACCCGAGAGACAAGTCCTTGCCTGGCTGCAGCCCGCCCGTCCCGAACGCTTCCGGCCCGACAACTTCCCGGTGTTCAACCTGCTCGTAGACGAAGGGCGCTTCTACGGCTTCCCCGTATTTGGAGTGCCAGGCTTCAAGTTCGGCAAGTACTTCCACTTAAACGAAACGGGAGGCGCCGACGAGATCGACCGCGAGCCCCACGGTTACGACGAGCGGATCCTGCGGCAGTTCGCCGAACGGTACTTCCCGGACGGTACCGGCCCGACGATGAGCCTCGCTACCTGCATGTTCACCAACACACCAGATCACCACTTCATCATCGACGTTCACCCGGAGTACGAGCAGGTGTCGTTTGCTTCACCGTGCTCGGGCCACGGGTTCAAGTTCGCGAGCGTGATCGGGGAGATCATGGCGGATCTGGCCGAGAAGGGCATGACCCCTCACGACATAAGCCTCTTCCGACTGGATCGCTTCGGCTGGCCCCGTTATCAATCCCCGGTCCCGCAAGGAAGCGCTGACGGACGCCTTCACGAGCAGAACGGTCACTCTCAGGCCTTTCCGCGGGTGCCGGATGTTCGGCCGTTCTGGTAGCCGGTTTGAGGAGATACCATGAATTTTGGTGACTTCGACACGCTGACGTTCGACGTGGTGGGTACGCTCATCGATTTCGAGACCGGGATACTGGAGTGGTTCCGGCCCACGTTGAAGCGGTACAGGGTCTCGAAAACCAATGAAGAGATCCTCACTGCCTTTGCCGCGGTCGAGGATAGGTACCAGAGGGAGACCCCGGAGAAGACCTTCACGGAGATGCTGCCCCTCATCTATCGTGGCATGGCGGCCGAGTGGGAGGTCGACTTTCGCGAGGAGGACGCGGAGGGGTTCAAGAACTCCATCGAGTCGTGGCCTCCCTTCCCCGACACGGTGGAGGCGCTCGAAGAACTCGGAGCCCTGTATCGGCTCGTGGCCGTTACGAACGCCGATGCGTGGGCGTTGGGGTTTATGAGCGCGAACATGGGAGATCCTTTCGAGGAGAGGATCACCTGCGACGAGGTGGGGGTGAACAAACCGAGCCCGAGGGTATTCGAGTACGTTCTCGCGAAACTCGCTGCGAAAGGCGTGGATAAGGGGGACATTCTCCATACGGCCCAGAGCCAGTACCACGACATCGCGCCAGCCACCAAGATGGGTTTAGCCACGATGTGGATCGAGAGGCGCCACGATAAAGATGGCTTCGGGGCTACCCCAAGTCCCGAAGAGGTCGTGGCGCCCACCTTCCACGCCACCGGCATGGCCGACTTCGTCCGTCAGGTGCGGGAGGAACAACAATCTCCAGGAGCCAATGGCTCGTGAAGGTTTCCTGGGAATGGGTCTGGTCGCGGTCCTTTCGAGGGCCGTTTCAGGGCGTTGGAGAAGATGCAACATATGAGCATTTCGGAGGTGCGGGATGACAGTAACGGTTCGCGCCTTCTCAGGCGCACTCGAAGATGGACATCGGCGCGAGTCAGTCTACGCCGGAGACCTGTTGATCTTTAAGGACGTCGAGTCGATGGTGGACCTCTGTGCTCTGACCGACGATCTCATCCGGGACGCGCTGGGCGTATCCGACCCGCCGAAGGCGCAGTTCGGGCTGGAGCGAGGTGACTACCTCGGCAGGATCGACACTCTACAGAAGGAGTATCGCAAGAATCCAGAAGCCAGGAGGCTGCTGTTGGCGGCTTTTGAGCAGGTCGGTGTCGATTTGCGCTGGTGCTGCTGGGACTGGCTGCACCTGCGGGTGCTTCCGCACGGCGAAGGCGAAGCGGACCGGCGGGTCGGGAGGCTGAAGGCTCACCGAGATACCTGGGCCTCCAACATCTACGCACAGACCAACTGGTGGGCCCCGATCTATCCGATAACCCCTGGACGCACCATAGCTTTTTACCCGAGCTACTGGTCGCAGCCCATCCAGAATACCAGCGGCGACTGGGATCTGGAAAAAGTTCGGGCCGAGCGGCGCGGCGAGTCCCGCACCAGGATGCCCCTGGTACCCGAGCCGACCGAGCCTATAGACCCCGCGTCGGAGCTAAAGGTGGCCGTCGAGCCCGGAGACGTGCTGTGCTTCTCCGACGCGCACCTGCACGCTGGGGTGCCGAACAAAACAGGCATCGCAAGGTTCAGCATCGAGGCCCGGACTGCGGACGCCCGCGACATCGCGGACGGCCGTGGAGCCCCCAACGTAGACGGTGTCGCTCCTCACGTGGCCGCGGACTGGTTTCGTCACGTGGCAGACAATACACCTCTGTCGGCGGTTTCGGTCAAGGAAGGAGTATGAGAGACGGGCGCTGGAACTTCCAAGACCCGAGTAAGCCGGGTTTGGAGGAGATGGGCAGTGTAGAATATCCTCTCATGGAAACTACAAAACGTAGGAACAATTTCGTCCAGTCGGTCGACCGGGCCATCACCGTAATGGAGTTCTTATCGCGCCGGGGATGGTCTGGCGTGACGGAAGTAGCGGAAGAGTTGAACATACATAAGTCCACCGCCTACCGGCTGCTCGCGACGCTCAGAGACCGGGGGATGGCCGAGCAGGACGCCGCGACCGAAAAGTATCGCTTGGGGTTCGGCTTGGTCATGCTCGCCAGCTCCGTCACGGCGGATCTGGACGTCGCGCGGTGCTCCCGGCTGGTCTGCGACCGGCTGGCCGAGCAGACGCGGGAGACGGCAACCGTCGCTGTCCTGGAGGGCGACGATGCCATCATCATCCAGCAGAGCACCTCGGATTTCTCCGCCCTGAGCGTGGATTGGTCGGGCCGGCACACGCCGCTGCACGCTACTGCGGCGGGCAAGGTCTTCCTTTATCACATGCCCGGAGATCAACGAAGCCGCATCCTGGAGAAACCTCTGCAGGGCTATACCGAGAACACCATCGTCGACCCGGAGATCCTACTGGATCAGGTGCAAGCCAGCCAACGCAACGGCTACTGGTATACCGAGGAAGAGCTGGAGGTTGGGCTAAACGCCGTGGCGACACCGATACTGGATGCCGACGGCGTAGTCGTGGCGGCGGCGAGCATTTCCGGCCCCGCTTTCAGGCTTCCGGAAGGATCTTTCGAGGAGGTGGGCGGGCTAATCAGCGAGGCTGCCGCGGAGATCTCGCGGTGCCTCGGCTTTCGTGGCTAGAGCCCGGATTCCTTGCCCCGCCGTGCTCCGGACACGGCTTCAAGTTCGCCAGCGTTATTGGTGAG
>JBBPZK010000057.1:0-3667 GCA_038199155.1 Rubrobacterales bacterium
AGCTCACCACCAACCTCGACCCGGAACACCCCCTCTATCTCTACACCTTCCAGAGGACGACCGTTGCATACCAACCGGCGCGCATCAGGCCCGATCTCCAGAACCGGCAAATGCCCCAACACTTCCCTATTCTGTATTATGTGGTTTTGCACGGTGTCGAGGGTCAGCTCGTCCGGGGAGGTGGCGTTTTGGAGCGTGAAGTACCCGACTCGGGTGCGTTTCAGGGCGGTCAGATAGGCTCCGGTGTCGAGGTGGGCTGCCAAATCGGCCACGAGAGTTCGGACGTAGGTGCCGCTGGAGCAGGAGATATCGAAGGTCGCCGTCTCGGATTGGTGGTTTTGGGAGATAAGTTGGAAGGAGTGGATGGTTACGGGGCGGCTCTCGCGTTCGACTGTTACGCCCCGTCGTTGGAGGTTGTAGAGACGTTCGCCGCCTACCTTTAGGGCGGAGGCCATCGGAGGAACCTGGCGGATATCTCCGGTGAAGGATGGGAGGGTGTCGCGGAGGGTTTGTTCGCTGGGCATAGGGGTGTCGAGGTCGAGTTGAGAGATCTCACCATCCGCGTCGAGCGTGTCGGAGGTCGCGCCGAAGCGGGCCGTCACGATGTAGCTCTTGTCGAGGGCCGTGATGTAACGAGAGAGACGGGTCGCACGGCCGAGTAGCATAACGAGGAGGCCGGAGGC
The DNA here is from genome assembly GCA_038199155.1 of Rubrobacterales bacterium. Classification (GTDB taxonomy): domain Bacteria; phylum Actinomycetota; class Rubrobacteria; order Rubrobacterales; family Rubrobacteraceae; genus JBBPZK01. Next base: position 684 of record JBBPZK010000057.1, read on the forward strand.
GAGCGGGTCGAGGGTTCCTGTGTGCCCGATCTTCGTTTTTTTCGGCAGGATGCGCTTGACCTGGGCGACCGACCGCGCGCTGGTGATGCCGGACGGCTTGTCCAATAGAAGAGCGCCGGATAGGGGCTCCGGGGTTATCCGGCGCTCCCTGCGGCGCTCCCCAAGTCTACGACGCCTCGCAGGGCTTCGAGGAGTTCTTTTTTGGCCGCCTCGGGGGGGCCGGGGTAGGTGTAGCCGGCGGCGAGCCGATGGCCTCCGCCGCCGAAGCCCCGCGCTATCTCGCCGACGTCCATCTTCTCGGAGCGGAGGGAGCCTTTGGTGCCTTGCGGCACTTGGCGGAGGTGGGCGACCACGTCCACGCCCGCGACGGTGCGGAGGTGATCTATGGCTTCTTTGGAGTCTAGCTCGGTGGCGCCGGTGCGCCGGTAGTCTTCGTCGTCTACGGTAGAGATTATGGCTTCTCCGTAGCGGACGGCGTTGGAGAGCGAGACGCCCACTATCCTCAACTGCTCGATGGTGCCGGTTCGGTTGAGCCGGTCGTCTACTTCGGCAGGCACGACCCCGGCCCGCAGGAGATCCGCGACCATCTCGTGGACCTTCGGAGAGATGTTCCGAAACCTGAAGCCGCCCGTGTCGGCGCGGAGGCCGGTGTATAGAGCTTCGGCGGCCTGCTGCTCGACAGGGATGCCAAGCTCCGGGTAGAGCGTGGCGACTATCTCAGCGCTCGCTGCTGCGTGAGGGTCAACCAGGTTGACCTCGGCATAGAGTGGATTGTCCTCGTGATGGTCGAGGTTGAGGCGTGCGTCACTCGGATTTTCTATCGGGACCCCGGAGCGGTCGGCTCGGGAGGTGTCTACCACGAGCAGGTCGTGATCCGGGGGAAGCTCGCGTAGCGCGGGTTCGGGTAGGAGCCAGCGGAGGTAGTTTGGGACTTCCTCGGCGTGGCAGAAAACGGCTTCGGCCCCGAGGGAGCGCATCAGGTACAGGAGCGCCACGGAGGAGCCTATGGCGTCCCCGTCGGCCCCGACGTGGGTAGTTATGGCGACCCGGTCGAGCGTTTTGAGGAACTCGGCTGTCTCTGTGGTGGTGTTAGAGGTCGCTCTCACTCGCATCTCTCCTCGTCTCCTTTACCTCTTGCAGGGCGGCTTCGATCCTCGTCGCGTAGGCTACGGCGGGGTCCGGCTCGAAGTGCAACCGGGGGGTACGCTTCATGCGCGTCTGTTTCCCGACAGACTCCTGGATGCGCCCGGCGGCGCTCTGGAGACCCTGTCGGGCATCCTCTTCGTTCTGCTCGGCGAGCACGCTGTAGAAGACCGTGGCGTGGCCCAGGTCCGGGCTCACGCGCACACCGGTGACCGTCACGAGGCCGCTGATGCGCGGGTCGGAGAGAAGGTCCACCTCTTCGCCGACTATCTCCTTGAGTTGGGATTCTATTTTGCGTGCCCTTCCGGAGCCGCTCATAGCTTGATGAACTCCTCCCGCCATTCGACTATTGACAGGTCTTCGTAGTTGAGCAAGGCGCGCCGAACCTCCTCGCGTTTCTCCTCGCAGGCCCCGCGCGAGACGGCGGCGAGCGCCAGTTCCACTGTGGAGCGCTGCCAGAGATCCTGGTGGTCCGACTCGACCACAGAGACATTCTTGCGCCGCAGGCGATCCTTCAAGGAGCGTATAGTCTGGCGCTTATCCTTGAGGCTGGAGGCGAAGGGCAACTCCAACTCCAGCCTTACCGTACAGAACAAAAGTATGGACCCGCGTCTACCTGGCGACCTCGACGACCTCGAAGAACTCCAGTACGTCGCCCTCTTTGAGGTCGTTGAAGTTCTCCACGCCGACGCCGCACTCGAAGCCCTGCCGGACAGAGCGGGCGTCATCCTTGAAGCGCCTGAGAGAGGAGATCTGGCCGTCATAGACCACGGTGCCGTCCCGCACGACCCGGACGCGGTTGTTTCGGGATATCTCCCCGGTCGTGACGTAACAACCGGCCACGACCCCGGCGTTCGGCGTTCGGAAGATCTGGCGGACTTCGGCGGTCGCGGTCTCGTTCTCGACTATGTCGGGGGCGAGCATGCCGCGCATGGCCGCTTCGATCTCTTCCAAAGCCTTGTAGATCACGTCGTAGGTTCGTATCTCGACGCCCTCGCGCTCGGCGACTTGCTTGGCCGTGTTGGTCGGCCGGACGTTGAAACCAAGCATGATTCCATCGCTCGCCGAAGCGAGCATCACGTCCGAATCGGTGAGCGCCCCGACCCCGGAGCGGACGATGTTGACCCGCACCTCGTCGGTGGAGAGCTTCGCCAGTGCGTCCTTGAGCGCCTCCACGGAACCCGCGACGTCGGCCTTTATGACCAGATTCAAGTCCTGGACGCCGCCCTCTCCGAGAAGCTCTTCGAGCGTCCGGCGCTGTCCGCCCTCGGCGAGTTCCTGACGACGCGCGGCCGCCTCGGACTGCTGCGCCTGATCCCGAGCCTTCCGCTCGTGCTCGACGACCTCGAAGCGCGTTCCGGCCTCGGGGACTCCTGAGAGTCCAAGGATCTCGACCGGCGCGCCCGGCGCGGCTTCCTTGATCCGCTTGCCGGTATAGTCGAGCATCGCCCGCACGCGCCCGTAAGCGGTTCCGGCGAGCACAATGTCGCTCCGGTGCAGTGTGCCGCGGCTGACCAGAAGCGTCGCAACCGGCCCGCGACCAGGGTCGCGCTCACCCTCGATCACGTACCCACTCGCCGGAGCATCCGGGTTCGCCTTCAAATCCTCCAACTCCGAGACGATCAAGATGTTCTCCAACAGATCGTCTATCCCTTCGCCGGTCTTGGCGGATACGGGAACCGTGACCGTATCACCGCCGTAGACCTCAGGGACCAGGTCCCGCTCGGAGAGCTGACCCAGGACTCTATCCGGGTTGGCGTTCGGAACATCCGTCTTGTTGAGCGCGACGACCATCGGAACCCCGGCGGCGCGGGCGTGCTCTATGGCTTCCTCCGTCTGGG
>JBBPZK010000058.1:0-15428 GCA_038199155.1 Rubrobacterales bacterium
CGTCTTCCCGATGATCGCATCCTCCGAGGACTCCACGATAGCCGCCAGCCGAAGCTGCTCTTCTTCGACCAGTTTGCGTTCAGTGATATCCAGAATAGTGCCGAAGTTCCTGAGAAACTTCCCGTCCTGCTCGTGAACCATCTCCATACGTGCCTGAACGAACCGTACCTCTCCATCAGGCCTGAGTATGCGATGCTCGACTACCAGGGAGGTCTCTCCGTTTGAAACTGCCTTTCGTACAGTCTCTCCTACGTACTCTCTATCTTCAGGGTGGATCGCCGCCACGAGGTCCTTGAAAGTCGGAATAAACTGTCGCGGAGAGTAGCCGAAGATGCGATACGTCTCGTCCGACCAAGTCATCTCGTGCTCCAACCGGGGCGTTCCGGGCCTGACGGGTTCCTCCTCCCAGCTTCCCAGGCCGGCTACGCGTTGCGCCTCGGCAAGGCTCGACTCGCTGGCCTGCAAAGCCTGCTCGGCTCCCTTGCGCCCGGTGGTGTCGAGCACCGTTCCGATGGCTCTATCAGGGTTGCCTGTACCATCGTAGACTATCTCGTACTGGGCGTTGACCCAGCGCACCTCGCCGTCGGCCCTCACTATCCGGAAGTCCGTGTTCTGGGGCGCCTTGTCCCCCAGAGACTTCTGGAGTAACCGGTGCAGAAACCTCCTGTCTTCCGGATACACGTACTCCAGGAACCTTTTGTACAACGGTGCCACCGCCCGAGGAGATAGGCTGAAGGTGAGGTAGAGTTGATCCGACCACTCGGCCCGGTCTTCGTCCGGGTAGTATTCCCAGCTACCAAGGCTGGCGACGCGTTGGGCTTCGTAGAGAGAAGCCCGGCTCCTTCGCAGCGTTTCCTCCGCCCGTTTGCGCTCGGAGACATCCAAAGCGTAGATACGGATGAGATCCTCTTGCGGAACCCAGGACATTACCCGCTGATAGTGGAAGTTCCCGACCTGGATTTCGTCTGATACAGAGTCTTCAGCGCCTTCGTGGAGGCTCGCGGCGGTAGCTTCATAGCCTGCCAGCAGAGGGTGGCCGGTGCCTGAGGCGCGCAGGCCGGGGAACAGTCTATTTGCCGCCGGGTTTGTATAGGTAAGCTTTCCCGAAGCACCTATCTCCAGTACAGGACTAGGGTTTAACTCGGGGAAAGAGGCGAGCCGGACGAGCCTGCGCTCCGCCACCTTGCGTTCGGTTATGTCCCTGGAGTCGATCACGACGCCCCGTACGTCTGGATTTTCGAGCAGGTTGTCGCTCAACACCTCAAAGTAGCGCCAGGAACCGTCGGCGTGCTTGAAACGGATTTCTACGGGTTGTCCCTGTCCAGGGCCGGCCAAAATCCGGGCGAAGCTCTCCGCTGCCTGTTCCAGGTCCTCCGGGTGGATCCGGTCGAACGCGTTGGTGCCGAAGAGGTCTTCGGGCCGGTAGCCCAACACCCGTTCGGAGGCCGGGCTCTCGTAGCGGATCGTGCCTTCGGCATCCAGGATCGTGATGATGTCCGAACCGTACTGGACGAGGACTCCCCGCAGCCGCTCCTCGCTCCGGCGCAACTCTTCTTCGGCTCGTTTGCGCCGTCCGATGTCACGGAAATGAACCGTCAGCCCGGTCCCGGAAGGGTAAGCTTTGACCTCGAACCACGTCTCCAGCGGCGGGTAGTATTTCTCGAACTCTACGGTTACCCGCCCCTCCACCGCCCGGTGGTACTCGGTGTAGAACGTCGAACCGACGGCCTCCGGGAACTCGTCCCACGCGCTGCTACCCAGAAGCTCCTCCCTCGGGCGCTGTAGAATGCGCTCCGCCTCGGAGTTCACGTAGGTAAAACGCCACCGGAGATCCAGGGCAAAGAAAGCATCAGTAATGCTCTCCAGCATGGGCGCAAGCTCAGCGTTTGTGTTGTTTTTGAAACCAATAGCCCAATACTTGGTACGAGTTCCTAGCGGCTCACAACTCAATTAGTCTAGGCTCAAGTATCGCATATATCTATGTAGCGCAGCGTGACATTAGACATTTTGCGAATATTCGACCGACCTCCGGGCGTCGGTCTCGCGGGCCTTATTTGCTAGACTATGCGCGCGAACAGAGCAAACAGGAGGGAAACACGATGGCCGAGGTACGCAGGGTTGGTATGCTGACGGGCGGAGGCGACGCGCCGGGGCTGAACGGTGTGATCCGGGCGGTCACCATGAAGTCTATCGAGGACTACGGTTACGAGGTCGCTGGCATCAGGCGCGGCTGGAAGGGGCTGCTCGCCCCCGAGGCCGACAGCTTGATGGAACTCGGCGTGGACGACGTGCGCTACATCCTCCAGGAGGGCGGCACCATCCTCGGCTCGTCCCGAACCAACCCCTACAAGAACGAGGGCGACCCCGAGAAGGTCGTGAAGCAGATGGAGGAGTTCGGCATAGACGCCCTGGTCGCCATCGGCGGTGACGACACCCTGGGTGTCGCCAAGCGTCTGCACGACGACTTCGGGGTTCAGGTCATCGGTTGTCCGAAGACCATAGACAACGACCTCTCGGCCACGGACACGACGTTCGGCTACGATACGGCGGTTTCCATTGCGACCGATGCTATAGACAAGCTCAGGACTACGGCGAAGAGTCACGAGCGGGTCGTGGTGGTCGAGGTTATGGGGCGGCACGCCGGTTGGATCACCTGGGGAGCTGGCGTCGCCTCAGCCGCGAACGTCACCCTGATCCCCGAGGTCGAGCCGGACCTCGAAGAGATCACAGCCATCTTCAAACAGCGGGCCGAAAACGGCGAGAAGTGGGGCCTCGTCGCCGTCAGCGAAGGCGTCGTCCTCTCCGAAGACTACATCACCCAGAGCGCCGAGCGCGACGAATTCGGCCACGTGCAACTCGGCGGTATCGCGGAGACGCTCGCCAAGGAGATCGAAGAAAGGACCGGCATCGAGACGCGCCACGTAGTCCTCGGACACCTCCAGCGCGGCGGCACCCCGACCGCCTACGACCGCATCCTCTCCACCCGCTACGGCCTGCGCGCCGCCGAAGCCGTCAAAAGCGGCGAGTGGGGCCAGATGGTCGCCCTGCGCGGCAGCGACATCGTCACCGTCTCCCTGGATGAAGCCACAGCCGAGACAAAGACCGTCCCCGAAGACCTCTACAACGCCGCCCGGACCTTCTTCGGCTAGAAGAGGCTACTCCGTGAGGTAAGCGCCGATGTTCCTGTACCGCTCGTGGCGGGCTTTCAGGAGAGCGGAGGAATCGGTGCCTGAAAGGACGGAGAGGACCCGACCGAGCGTCTCTCCGACGGCTCTGACCGCCGTCTCCGGCTCGTTGTGGGCGCCACCGAGTGGTTCAGGGATGACCTCGTCGGCCACGCCCTGTTTCTTCAGGTCGCGCGCTGTCAGCTTCATCGCTTCGGCCGCTTCGGCGGCGCGTCCAGGGTCGCGGAAGATTATGGAGGCGCAGGCTTCCGGGGCGATCACCGAAAGATAAGAGTTCTCGAGCATACCGACGTAGTCCGCGACGCACATCGCGAGCGCCCCTCCAGACCCTCCCTCGCCGATGATAAACGCCACCACCGGCACCGGCAGGCGGGCCAGCGCCATCAAGTCCTCGGAGATGGCCCACGCCTGTCCCCGCTCTTCGGCCTGACGACCGGCGAAAGCGCCGGGCGTGTCGACCAGCAGCACGACCGGGAGCCCGAACCTGCCGGCCAGCTCGTAGAGCCTCTTGACCTTCCGGTAGCCCTCCGGGTGGGCCATCCCGAAGTTTCCCGCCACCCGGCTCTCCACGTCCGCCCCTTTGTCGTGGCCGATGAGCATGACTTTGTGGCCGCCGTTTCGGAGCCTGGCGAAGCCGCCGCGCACCGCCGGGTCGTCGCCGTAGGCCCGGTCGCCGGAGAGTTCGTAGAAGTCTTCTGTCAGGGCTTCGCGGTAAGCTCGGAAGTTGGGCCGTTCGGAGTGGCGGGCGACCTGAACGCGCTGGTAGGGCGAGAGGTTCGAGTAGATCCGCTTTTTTGCCGCGCTAAGGGCGTCTTCGAGACGGGAGATCTCCGCCTGAAGCTCCGTACTCTCGCCCGCGAGCCTGTAGAGACCGGAGATCCGCTCTTCCAGCTCTTTTACCGGACGCTCGAAGTCCAGGATCATGCGAGGAACCCAAGCAACCGTTCGAGGTCTTCTTTTAGCTGGAGCCTGTGGACGATCCTGTCAACCATCCCGTGCTCTTTCTGGAACTCCGCAGTCTGGAACCCTTCCGGCAACCTCTCCTTGGTCGTCGCTTCTATAACCCGAGCCCCGGCGAACCCTATGCGAGCCCCCGGCTCCGCGATGACCATATCAGCCGCCGTCGCGAAAGAAGCCGTCACGCCGCCGAAGGTCGGGTCGGTGAGCACGGATACGAACGGTCGCGAGCCTTCGGTGTAGCGGGCGAGCGCGACGCTCGTCTTCGCCAACTGCATTAGAGAGTAGATCCCCTCGAACATCCTGGCGCCACCGGAAGACGAGACGATCACCAACGGCAACCCTTCTTCACCGGCCGTCTCGATGCTACGGGCGACTTTCTCGCCGACCACACTCCCCATCGAACCGCCGATAAACCGGAAATCCATCACCGCCAGCGAGACGGTATGACCGCCAACGTCACCAACCCCACTCATCACAGCGTCGCCGAGTCCTGTCTTTTCGCGCGCCTTCTCCAGCCGCTCGTCGTACCCCTCAAACTCCAAGGGGTTTCCGGCGTACAAGTCCGCGTCCCTCTCCTCAAAGGTCTCCGCGTCTACGAGCAGCCTTATGCGTTCCGGGGCGGAGAGCGGGTAGTGAAACTCGCAGTTGGGACAAACGTTGAAGCGGTTTTCGAGATCCTTCTCGTAGATCGGCTGCCCGCACCACTTGCATTTGGTAAAGACGCCGTCGATCGGACCAAGGCCGCTCTCGGTCTCCGGGGCGGTCCTAGTGTACTCCCTGCGACGACTGAGCCAGTTCCTAATTTTTCTCCCCCACTCCCACCCGACGGGCTTTAGGGACGATGTCGGAGATCGCCTCTCGTACCCCTGTGAGCCACTCGCCGGCCTTCTCCGGCCCGCCTTCCTCGACGACCTGCATAAGCTTGCTGCCGATTATGACCCCGTCCGCCTCCGCCGCCGCTTCCGCCGCAGCCTCTGGAGAGCCGATCCCAAACCCGAGCGCCGCCGGAACGTCGGTCCCAGCCCGCACCCGCCGCAAGAGATCCACAGCCCCCGGCGGCAATTTCTCCCGAACACCAGTCACCCCGGCGACCGAAACGCAATACACGAACCCCGAGGCGATCTCCCCTATAAGCCTCAGGCGTTCCTCACCCGTCGTCGGAGCCGCCAGCGGACATACCGCGATCCCCTTCTCCGAAGCCAAATTCGCGAAGTCAACCGATTCACCCACCGGGAGATCCGGTATAACCAAGCCACAAACACCAGCCTCGTCCACCGCATCTAAGAACTCTTCGGAACCTCGAGCGTGTATTGCATTGTAGTATATCAATAGCACAACTGGTCTACGGTCGGAGAACGTCGAGGAGAGTTCGAGGCAGTGGTCGAGGTTCACGCCGTTTGCGAGGGCTTGGGTGGTTGTGTTTTGGATGGTCGGGCCGTCGGCGAGCGGGTCCGAGAAGGGAACCCCGATCTCGACGATGTCCGCACCCGACTCGATGTACGCTTCTCCTACCTCTTGCGCTCCGGCAAGAGTTGGGTAGCCTCCCGTGAGGTAGGGGATCAGGGCGGCCCGGCTTCCTGGAAAGGCGGCCCGCAGCCTCTCGCTACCCGTCACCCGGTACTTCCCCGGCGGGATGGAGGGTGGAGGTCTCCGACTCTGGTCCCGAGACGACCTCCGCTTCGTCCGCGCTCACGCCCAGCTCTCTAGCAACGACCTCTACGTCCTTGTCGCCCCGGCCGGAAAGGTTGATCACCAAATTCTTGCCCGGTCCCATCTCTCTCGCCATCTTCTCGGCATAGTGGATGGCGTGGGACGTTTCGAGCGCCGGGATGATACCTTCGAGGCGCGAGGTCTTCGTGAAGGCTTCGAGCGCCTCTTCGTCGGTGGCGCTCACGTACTCGACCAGGCCCTCGTCTTTGAGGTAGGCGTGCTCCGGACCGACGGAAGGGTAGTCCAGCCCGGCGGAGATGGAGTGGGCCTCACGGATCTGGCCGTCTTCCGTCTGGAGGACGTAGCTCAGGTTGCCGTGGAGGACTCCGGGGCTTCCTCCGGTCAGGGAGGCGCCGTGCTCTCCGGTCTCGATGCCGCGTCCGGCCGCCTCCACGCCGACGAGCCGCACGTCCTCGCGCCCGACAAACGGATAGAAAGCCCCGATGGCGTTCGAGCCGCCGCCGACGCAGGCGACGATGGCGTCCGGGTCGCGTCCGAAACGTTCGCGAGCCTGGACCTCTATCTCACGGCCGATCACCGTCTGCAAGTCGCGCACGATGCGCGGGTACGGGGCCGGTCCCGCAACCGTCCCGATAATGTAGTGAGTATCCTCAACGTTCGTCACCCAGTCACGGATCGCCTCGTTAAGCGCGGCCTTGAGGGTCCCGGATCCGGTCGTAACCGGGCGCACCTCCGCGCCGAGGAGCTTCATCCGGATCACGTTCGGCTTCTGGCGCATGGTGTCTTCCTCGCCCATGTAGACGACGCACTCCTTGCCGTAGAGGGCGGCGACGGTCGCAGTCGCGACGCCGTGCTGCCCGGCCCCGGTCTCGGCGATGATGCGCGTCTTTCCCATCCTTTCGGCCAGTAGGATCTGACCGAGTGCGTTGTTTATCTTGTGCGCCCCGGTGTGGGCGAGGTCCTCCCGCTTGAACCACACGTCGGCCCCGCCCCATTTTTCGGTGAGCCGTGAGGCGAACATCAAGGGCGTCGGGCGACCGACGAAGTCACGGGCGAGCCTGTCCAGCTCCTCCAGGAACTCCGGGTCGTTGCGGTAACGCTCGTAAGTCTCTTCGAGCTCTTCGAGGGCGTGGATCAGAGTTTCCGGCACGTAGCGCCCCCCGAAAGGACCGAAGTACCCGCTATCTACCTTTTGCTGCACTTACGAACCTCCGAACCCGCTCGCTGTTCTTTTTACCAGGACTCTCTTCCAGGGAACTCGAAGCATCCACGCCGTAGGGGTCGAAGAACTCTACAGCCTTCCGTACGTTCTCTGGCGTAAGCCCCCCGGAAACGACGATGTTACCATACCCTTCCAGCGCCTTCGCCAATCCCCACTCGAACGTCTTGCCCGTCCCGCCGCGCTCCCGCACGCTATAAGCGTCCAGCAGATACAGGTCCGCCCCGTAATCTTCTAACCGCTCCAGAGAACGAGCGTCCCGCACCCGCAGAGCCTTAATAACAGCGAGCCCACTATCTCTAATAGCCGCGACCATCTCCGATCCCTCATCCCCGTGCAACTGCGCGTAGCCGAGCCCAACCTCTTCGGCTACACGCAAGACCTCTTCCGGCTCCGCGTTCACGAACACGCCGACCTTCAGAACTCCTTCGGGTAGTGCGGAAGATATATCCGCCGCCTCCCCAACACCGACCTGGCGTGGACTCTCCGCAAACACGAACCCGAGGGCGTCCGCACCCGACTCGCAGGCCGTGAGCGCGTCTTCCGTGTTAGTTATTCCGCAGACTTTTACTTTGACCATAGGGGCTGATTGTACCGCCCTACAGAGTAGCAGCGCGGGCTACTGACAAGACTGAGATGACGTAGGGTATCTACAAGCTGCGCTTGCGGTACCAAAGCCCTCCAGCCACCAGCAAGACACCGGCAGTCAGAGCCAAGAGGTCAAAGCCTCCCGTATCCGGTAACGATCTTCCGCCAGAATCCGAAGTTGGATTTCCTTTATCTGAATTATCCGGACGGCCCTGCACTTGCGCAGTGTATAGACAGCGTCTTCAAGCTCTTTCCTGATGCGTAGGTTGGGAGGCTTGGTATCCTTGTACTTTTTGACAACGCGGTCGGGCAGGCGACAGTCAATTCCTATATTGCCCTGGAAGAGAATCCCATCTGTTACGTAAGGGTAAGGACGATGGTTCATGTCAATCTGGTGTGAAAGCTGTGAAGCAGAAGCTAGAGCTGGCGTTGCAGATATCGTCAGCATCGTGACCATCATCGCCGCCAACACCAGCGTTTTCATGCGCTCCGATCCCTTCTTTAAGTTTTTGTATGCTAAGTATACTCTCAGACACGAATATGTCTTGCAAGGCGAGCTGCGATCACTCTGTCAGTAAGGAGTCTTCGCGGGCTTCGGATATGGTTTTGTTGTTGACGACCGGCAGGGCGAGGAGTGCCATAAGCACGAGCAAAACTGCTCCGGCCCAGAACGGAGCTGTGAGGCCGAGACCTCTGGCGAGGAAACCGCCCAGCAAAGCTCCAAGGGCGAGGCCGATGAGTCCAAACAGCCGGTAGGCGCTGCTCACGCGCCCGAGCATCCGGTCGGGGACTATGGCCTGGCGGAGCGAGACCGTGACCACGTTCCAGACGACGGCGTAGAAGATATAAAGGGCGAGCATGACTCCCACGAACAGCGGGTTGTTGCTCGATGCGATCCCGACGTAGGAGCCCGCCCCGATCAGCAGGCTCGCGAATATCGTCCGTCCCGCGCCGAGCCATCGGACTAGCCTACCCGCGACCGCGCTCCCGGCGAGACCACCGACAGCTGAGAACGCGAGCAGGATACCGTATCCGGTATCGTCGAGACTGAGGACATCTCTGGCGAAGAGGACGAGGATCGAAAAGGTCATCATGTACGCGACGCTCGCCAGCCCGAGCATGACGGCCAGGGCTCGCAGTAGGCGGTGCCGGGCCAGCCACCCGACGCCTTCGCGGATATCGGCGAGCATCGGGCTCGCGGTCGAAGCCTCCATCCTCTCCACCTGAAACCGGCCGCGCAAAGCCAGGATAAGAACGGCAGCGGCGGCGAAAGACCCGGCATCGAACAAGAAAGGCAGGGCCGCGGTCGCTGCGAACAGGAAACCGCCCAGCGGCGGCCCGACGAACTCGTCGGCAACGAGTTGCGCGGCGGTGAGCCGGGCGTTGGCCCGCTCCAGGTCTCTCTTTCGGACTACGGAGGAGAGGATCGCCAGCGAAGCGCTATCGAAAAGTGTCTCCGAAACACCCAGGAACAAGAAGATCGAATACAGAAGCACCAGGCTCTCCCAACCCCCGAGCAGCGCGGCCCCAAGCATCGTCAAGAGCACCGCCCGGAACGTGTTGACCGCTCCCATGAGCCGTCGGCGGTCGAGGCGATCCGACAGCGCGCCACCGACCAGGACCAGGAGGATCCGAGGGGCTGTGTAGACGAAAGAAAGTCTCGCGACCAGAGTAGGGTCTCCGGTCAAAGAGGCGGCGAGCAGCGGGGCCGCGACGAACGTGACGCCGTCGCCCAGGTTGGAGATAGCGCCGGCCATCCAGAGCTTTCGAAACTCTGGCCCGAGGCTCAAGCGAGCGTCCCTACCAGCGCAAGTTGGAGATCTTCGCGACGAGCGAAGGATCTCGCATGGCCGCCTCGCCGACGAGGACGGCGTCTGCTCCGGCGTCGCGCAGGCGGCGGGCGTCGGCGACGGACTTGACGCCGCTCTCGGCGACGAGGGTCGCGCCGGTGAGAGTTTTGGCGAGGCGCTCGGTTGTGGCGAGGTCCACGGTGAAGTCCTTGAGGTTTCGATTGTTGACGCCGATGATCCGGGCTCCCGCCTCCAGCGCGACCTCCGCTTCCCGCTCTTCGTGGACTTCGACTAACGGCGTGAGCCCGACCTCGACGGATAGCGAGATGTAGCGGGCGAGCGTCTTCGTGTCGAAGAGCGAGACTATTAGCAGGACAGCGTCGGCGACGGTTCCGGCTTCCAGCACCTGCGCCTCGTCCACGGTGAAGTCCTTGCGGATTACGGGCAAGGTGGTGCTCTCGCGGGCGGCGTCGAGGTCCAGGATCGAACCCCGGAAACGCAGCGGCTCGGTCAAGACCGAGAGGCAACGGGCGCCTTCCTTTTCGTAGCGCGGCCCCCACTCCGCCGGATCCGCTTCCCGGATAAAGCCCGCCGAGGGTGAGGCCCGTTTTATCTCGGAGATAACCGACAGGCCCGGAGCCTGTAGCGCCCCGGCGAACGGCCGTTTCTCGAAGAGGAGCGCCTGCTGGTAGAGAGAGTCGAGGTCGGTGCTGCGCCGGAGTTGCTCCGCCCGCTTGCGCGAGGCCGCCGCCAGCTCGTCCAGCACATTCGTCTGTTCTCTCACGCCACACTCCCGAGACCCGCGAGCCTCCGGGTAACGGAGATGAAGTCCTCCAGGGAATTGCGGGCGGCCCCGGAGTGGATGGACTCCTCCGCGAGCCGGACGCCTTCTTCGAGGGTGGTGGAGATCCCGGAAACGTAGATGGCGGCCCCGGCGTTCATGAGCGTCACGTCGCGGGCTGCTCCTCGCTCCTCGCCGGAGAGTACGTCCCGCAAGATACGGGCGTTCAAGTGGGCGTCGCCGCCGAGGAGTCCGTCGGGGCTGTGTAGGGAAAGGCCGAAGTCCTCTGGCGAAAGTTTGTAGTCCTTTATCTCGTCGTCCGAGACTTCCGAGACGATGGTGGGTCCGGTCGTGGTGATCTCATCCATCCCGTCAGTCCCGTGTACGACGAGAGCCTTCTCCGCACCGAGTTCGGCGAGCGCTTCGGCGACGGGCCGCACGTAGTCTCCGTCGAAGACCCCGACGACCTGACGCTTCGCCCCGGCCGGGTTGGTCAGCGGACCAAGCAGGTTGAAGACGGTCCTGAACGGAAGCTCCGCACGTACCGGGGCGACGAACCTCATCGCCGGGTGGTGAGTCCGGGCGAACATGAAGCCGATGCCGACCTCGGCGATGCACTTTCCGACCTGATCCGGTTCCAGCTCGATACCGGCTCCCAGGGCTTCGAGAACGTCTGCCGAACCGGCCCGGCTGGTGGCGGCCCGGTTGCCGTGTTTGGCGATCTTTACCCCGGCTCCACGCGCCACGAAGGCGGCGGCGGTTGAGATATTGATCGTACCCTTCGAGTCTCCTCCGGTGCCGCAGGTATCGACCACGTCTTCAGGAGCTTCGACGGTCGCGGCGAAACGGCGCATCGCGCGGGCGAAGCCGACGATTTCCCCGACCGACTCTCCCCGCAACCGTAGCGCCGTCAGAAGGGCGGCTGTCGCAGCCGGGGCGGCTGTGCCGGACATGATCTCCTCCAGCGCCCGCTCCGCTTCCCCATCCGAGAGAATCCCCCCGGCCGAAACCTTCCTGAGCGTCTCCCGCAGCACGCCCCTACAGCTCCAGAAAGTTCTTGAGGAGCTGCTTGCCGGACCCGGTCAAGACGCTCTCGGGATGGAACTGGACTCCCTCGACAGCCCTTTCGCGGTGCCTGACGCCCATGATGACGCCGTCTTCGGTCCTCGCGGTGACTTCCAGGGCTTCCGGGACGGAGTCTGGGTCTATGACGAGAGAGTGGTAGCGGGTGGCGATAAAGCCCTGTTCGAGCCCGGCGAAGACACCTTCTCCATCATGGAGAATGCGGGCCGTCTTTCCGTGGACAGGCTCGCCGCGTACGATCTCCGCCCCGAAAGCCTGTCCGATAGACTGGTGGCCGAGGCAGACCCCGAGTATCGGAACTTCTTCAGGGGATTTCTCGATCAATTCGACCGAGATTCCTGCCTCGTTGGGGGTGCACGGGCCCGGTGAGATCACTATCCTGTCCGGATGGATCTCTTCGACTTCTTCGGGCGTGACCTCGTCGTTGCGCCGGACGACGACCTCGGCCCCGAGTTCGCCGAGGTACTGGACCAGGTTGAACGTGAAAGAATCGTAGTTGTCTATAAGGAGAACCCGCATGAGTAGAGAGATTCTAGCAAGCGCGACGATAATCCACAGAGAGGAGAAATCATGACCCTGATCCTGAACGAACGCGAGGTCGAAGAACTGCTCGATATGTCCTCCACCCTCGACGCGGTAGAGGAGATTCTGCGCCAGCAAGCCGAGGGACGGGCCACCAACCGAGACCGCCGCCGGGTCTCCCTACCGACCGGTGGCCTGAACGTCATGTTCGCCGGAGCCCCGGAAATAGGAGCTTTGGGTTTGAAGGCTTATACGATATCGCGCACCGGAGCACGCTTTTTCACCATGCTCTTCGACCCCGAGAGCGGGGAACTTCTCTCCATCCTCCGCTCCGATAAACTCGGCCAGCTCCGCACGGGCGCGGCGAGCGGTATCGCGACGAAGTACCTGGCGCGTGAGGATGCTTCCACGCTCGGCATCTACGGATCCGGCTGGCAGGCCGAGAGCCAGCTAGAGGCGATAGCGGCGGTCATGGGAGATCGACTGGAGCGGGTCATAGTCCACAGCCGAAACGAGGAACCTCGCAAGGAGTTCGCGGACAAGATGGGCGAACGTCTCGGGATGGAAATAGAGACGACCGCCGCCCCGGAGGAGCCAGCCGCCCAGGATGTGATCGTAACCGCGACCTCCTCGAAAGAGCCGGTGCTCTTCGGTGAGTGGCTACAACCGGGAGCGCACGTGAACGTCGCGGGGTCCAACGCCATGTTCAAAAGCGAGATCGACCGCGACGTAGTCCGTCGCTCCAGCTTCGTCTGCGTTGACTCCCGCGAAGAACTGGGCCTGGAAGCCGGAGACTTGATGCTGCCTCTCGAAACAGGCGTCATCCTTCCCGAATCCGTCTACGAGCTTGGACAGGTAATCGCCGGCCAGATACACGGCCGTCGCGGCCCGGAGGACATAACCGTCTTCGCCAGCCAGGGCCTCGCCCTCGAAGACATGGCCGCCGCCCGCCTGGTCTACGACCGCGCCATAGAACAGGACGTCGGTCGCGAGATAGAAGTTTAGCTCTGTTCTAGCTCAACCCGAGCGGTCGAGCCGCGCACCAGAAGTTGGTAAGGTCCGGTTCGTAACAGTTCAGAAAGAAGGCGTGTTTGTTGGGAGAAACAATTCCGGTACGGTCGGCGAGGATGGCCCGGCTGGCGGTGTTGGCGATCTTCTTCCTGAACGGCGTCGGGGTCGCGACCTGGGTGGTGCGTATCCCGGCGGTGAAGGAGAAGCTCTCGCTGAGCGCGGGGTTACTCGGCATCGCGTTGCTCGGGGTCGCCGTCGGGGCGCTAGCGTCGATGGTCTTCACGGGGTCGCTCATCTCCCGGCTCGGGAGTCGTCCCGTGGTCGGGGCGACGGCGCTTTTGTTCGCGTTTGCGCTCGTGCCTCCGTCCCTGACGCCGAACCTGCCGCTGCTGGCACTCTCGCTGGTGCTGTTTGGGGCGGCGAACGGGGCGCTGGATGTCTCGATGAACGCCCAGGCGGTCGCTATAGAGAAAGAGTACGGCAAGCCGATCATGTCCTCCTTCCACGCGGCGTTCAGCCTCGGGGGACTTGCCGGGGCCGGTGGCGGCGGCCTGATCGCATCCTTCGGAGTCGGCGTGACGCCACATTTCCTTGGCGTCGCGATCACGCTAGCGCTCGGGATCTTCGTGGCTCGCCGGGCAGTGTTGCCGGCGGAGGTGGATGCGGGCGGTAGCGAGGGCGGGCCTGCTTTCGCGAGGCCGACGCGGGCGTTGTTGGGGCTCGGTGTGATCTCCTTCTGCGCCCTGCTCGGTGAGGGGGCGGTCGGAGACTGGAGCGCAGTCTATCTAAAGAGCTCTCTCCTGACCGGCCCAGGCTTCGCGGCGGCGGGTTACGCGGCGTTCTCCCTGATGATGGTGGCCGGGAGGATAACCGGAGACCGGCTCACCGGGTACCTGGGACCGGCCCGGCTCGTCCGACTCGGAGGGGCGGTCGCGGCGGTTGGACTCGGCCTCTCTCTGGCGATCGGCCATCCCCTCGTAGCGCTAGCCGGGTTCGCCTCGGCCGGCGCGGGGTTCTCCATAGTCTTCCCACTCGCCCTTAGCGCCGCCGGGCGCACCAAAGAAACGGCCCCCGGCCCCGCGCTCGCCGCCGTCTCGACCCTCGGGTATACGGGCTTTCTGGCCGGACCGCCCATCATAGGATTCCTCGCACAACTCTTCGATCTCAGCACAGCCCTCTACGTCGTCGTGCTACTGAGCGCCGCCATCGTGCCGCTCGCAGGCGCCGTCGGACGCGGATACAAGAGCCCATGATCGGCAAGATGCGGGCCTCCGTGGGAGCCCAGGTCTTCGTAGCCGCCATCCTGAGCTGGATAGACCTGAACCTCTACAAGACCTCGCGTGACCCAGGGACTACTCCGGGCGACGCCGTCCTACTCGACCTGTGGCTCGGACTCGTAACGGTAGCCGTCGTCGTGCTCTGGTTCGGCGCCGCGTTGCGGCTCCTCTACCACTAGCGCGCACCGGGTACGATAGAGAACGAGTAATTATTCTACAATCACGGCTCGCGTTGGTGGGCTGAGATGTTAGCGAGAAGGGGGCAGTGACCTTGACGGAGATCTTCGAAGAGACGCCGGAAACAGGCGGAGACTACGAGCCGATAGGCAAAGCAGAGTTGGCGGACCACGGCGACCGTACCCTGCGCCTCAAGTCCGGCACGACGACGGTTGAGATCACCGCGCTAGCCCCCGACCTCTTCCGGGTCGGAGCTTTCCCGAACGGACGCGCCCCACGCTACACCACCGAAGCTATAGCAAAGGAGGACTGGAACCCGGCCGAAGTTTCGATGGAGGAATCCAACGGAGGAGTCAAGCTCTCCACGACTTCCGCCACCGCACACGTCTCCCTCGACCCGCTACGCGTGAGCTTCACCGACGGCTCCGGGCGCGTCTTCGCGGCGGATGACGAGGAGCTTGGCATGGGTTTCGTCCGCCAGCCCGATTCCGACGTGTTCTCAGCACCACTAGGGGACGCGGTCCGTCTTTACAAGAAGCGGGGTGAGGGCGAACGGTACTTCGGCTGTGGAGAGCGGACGAGCGGGCTCGACAAGACCGGCTCCTACCAGGTCTTCTGGAACGTGGACCCACCCATGGGCCACACCGCCTCCTACCACAACCTCTACACTTCGGTGCCGTTCACGCTCTCGCTTGCAGATGGTAAGGCCCACGGCTTCTTCTTCGACAACACCCACCGCGTCGAGCTCGACCTCGCGAAAGAAGACCGGGACCGCGCCTACTACGGAGCCGAGGGCGGGGACATCGTCTACTACGTGTTCTGCGGGCCGACCCCGAAAGAGGTGCTCGACCGCTACACCGAGCTTACGGGCCGTACCCCGATGCCGCCCGTGTGGTCCCTCGGCAACCAGCAGTGCCGCTGGAGCTACGAGACAGAGGAAGAGGTCAGGGATATTGCCCGGCAGTTCCGGGAGCGGGACATCCCGTGCGATGTGATCTTCCTGGACATCGACTATATGGACGGATACCGGGTCTTCACCTGGAACAAAGACAGCTTCCCGAACCCCGAAAAGCTCATGGCCGACCTGCGCGAACAGGGCTTCCGGGTCGTCACCATAGTGGACCCCGGAGTAAAGACGGACGAGGACTACCCGGTTTACGTCGA